>JAJYBA010000020.1 GCA_021779235.1 Bacillota bacterium | reverse complement strand
AATAATGATAAATGAAAGAGATATTTTTAACAAATTAGTAATAAGATTAAATCATAAAAAAATATTGATTTACTAGAATTATGAAATTTATCTGGAATGGCTTGCAATAAGAAGTGAAGAAACTATTTAAATTTGATTTTAGAAATTCTTCTTTTGAACGGATAAAATTTTCGTAAGCCAGCCAGGACGGCAGGCTAGCGAACCTGAGGCAGGACGCCGAATGTGAGCGATAGAAAATTTTAGCTGGGCAAAAGATTAGAATTTCTTAATCAAATTTCTTGTTTCAAACTCTTATGCAAGTAATGGAAGATAAATTTTATAATTCATGTATACATTAACTTTTGTGTTTTAACCAAATAACGATAAATTTAAATAATTTTAATAGCTGAACAGTTACAAATTTAAAAATCCCATTCTTAGTTTAATTGACATAATAAAAGTACTATCAAGCTTATTGAAATACAGTAAGCTTGATAGTACTCATTTAAATCATTCTTTTCGATGCCGTAATATTATATTTCCATTATTATTGGAATGATTATAGGTCTTCTCTTAGTTTTTACATATAGAAACTGACCTAAGGCATTTCTGATACCGGTTTTTATTACTGCCCACTCTTTAATTTTATTGTCTAAACACTTCTCTAGTTCTTTTCTTACAATTTCTCTCGCTTCAGTAATAAGTTCATTGGATTCTTTCATATATACAAATCCTCTAGTTATTATATCTGGCCCTGCTACTATACTATAAGTTTCTCTTTCTATAGTAACTACCACAGTAAGAATTCCCTCTTCGGCTAAATGTTTTCTGTCTCTTAGTACAATGTTGCCAACGTCTCCTACACCAAGTCCATCTACCATTATAGCTCCCGTTTGCACTCTTCCAGCTATTCTACCTTCACTTGGAGATACTTCTATTATCTGACCAGTTTCTGCAATTAAAATATTTGCAGGATTCATTCCTATCTTTTCTGCTAATAAGCCATGTTGTTTCAGATGTCTAAATTCACCATGAACTGGCATAAAATACTTAGGACGAACTAAGGTATGAATTAACTTTAACTCCTCTTGACAAGCATGCCCAGAAACGTGAATTTCTTCAGTAGTATCATATATTACATTTGCACCCTTTTTAAATAATTCATTTATAACCTTATATATTAATTTTTGATTTCCTGGAATAGGAGATGCAGATATAATAATTAAATCACCCTTTTGAATCTCAATACTTCTGTGTGTAGCTGATGCCATTCTAGTCAATGCAGACATTGGTTCACCTTGACTACCAGTAGTTATTATTGTTACTTTTTCATCAGGATAATTATGAATTTCTGCTACAGTAATTATAGCTTCTGGTGGTATATGCAAATATCCTAGTTCCATAGCTACTTGAGAAATTTTTTCCATACTTCTTCCACTGAAAGCTATCTTTCTTCCATGCAAAACTGAAGCATTGGCAATTTGTTGTATTCTATGGATATTGGATGCAAAGGAAGCTACTATCACTCTTCCGGTGGCCTTGTAAAAGATCTTATTTAAAGATTCTCCAATTACTTTCTCAGATATAGTAAATCCAGGGCGTTCTACGTTAGTGCTATCAGCCATTAGTAGTAGTACTCCTTGGCCACCTAATTTTGCAAATCGCTCTAAATCCATAACTTCTCCATCAATTGGAGTATAATCTATCTTGAAGTCCCCTGTATGTATAACTCTTCCAATAGGTGTATGCACCGCAATGGCGCAGGAATCTGCTATACTATGACTAACTCTTATAAACTCTACGCTGAGTTTTTCTAGCTTTATAATATCGCCAGGTTTTACTACATTTAGAGTACAATCCGCCATTATTCCATGTTCTTGTAACTTATTTTCTACCAGACCTAAGGTTAAACGTGTTCCGTACACTGGGATATTAATTTGTTTTAGCACATAGGGTAATGCCCCAATGTGATCTTCATGACCGTGGGTTAGAAAAATTCCTTTTACCTTATCTTTATTCTCTAAAAGATAAGTTATATCAGGAATTACTAAATCCACTCCATACATATCTACCTCTGGAAAGGAAATTCCACAATCTATAACAATAATTTCTTCTTTATATTCTATTGCAGTAATGTTTTTCCCGATTTCTCCAAGTCCACCTAGTGGAATAATTCTAATTTTGTTTTTAACTTTGTTTTTATAGTTATTATTCAATATTTGCCTCCCTTATATTCTTTCCCCTTGCTTTAATCTTTCGATGAATTCGCCTAGATCGCTTTTCTTTACTCTCCAATGACGACCAATTTTAAAAGCAGGTATTTTTCCTTCTTGCACTAATTTATATGTAGTTACCTCACTGATTTTAAGATATGTTGCAACTTCACTTACTGTCATAATTTCATCTTCTATAAAGTTTTCACTCATTTCTTTCGTCCTTTCTTTCAAAGGTTTTAAGAATCTATATTTTAAAACGATGCTTGTTAGGTAAACATCACTCCATTATTTCAAAATAAATCAAACATAACTACCTTTATACTAATTAACTATAATTATACCATATTATAGTTAATTATATTCAATTATAAAAGAAAAAAGATTGAGAAAGGATTTCTCAATCTTTTTAACACCATTTTTCATATAAATATCGTGGTTAAAATATATTTTCACCAATTTCTCTTAACATTTTTAATCCCTTAACTTCTCTATTATACATGGGAACTTTTAATATTTTAGACCTATTAAAGGTATTTTTTATTTCCATCAAATATTTCTCTTGCATGCTTCTTCTGTTTTTAAAGAAAGGTGTTGTAGCCTCATCCTCTGGAATTATTAAGTTTGCCACTACCATTTGTGTCTCTATGCCTGCTGATTGCAACTCCTTAGAGGCTCTATAAGCTTCAATAATTGGAGTCTTTTCAGGATACATAACAAAGGCAAAAGTGGTTTTATTCTTATCCTTCATCATAGCAATAACTTTATCGAATCTTTCCTTTTGAAGCTTATCTTCCTCGCTTATATCAGTGTTTATGCCCGCTTTCATCTGGATCTGCTTACTCCAATCCATTGGTAGTTCTAAAAGTCGTAGCGTATGACCTGTTGGGGCTGTGTCGAAAACTATTACATCATAGGTTTCTTCACTAGCATAGCCTATGAACTTTTGGAAAGCCGCCATTTCTTCTGTACATGGAGAATTTAGTTCTTCTTCCATTGTCAGTACTGTGGATTCATTAAAGTTATTTTTAGCATATTCTAATACTGAATGCTTATACTCTTCAAAAGCTATCTTAGGATCTATCTTGGCAGCATACAAATTATCCATGCCTTCTATCTTAGTCACTTCATCCCCAATTGGTTTATCTAAAACCTTTCCAATGTGAGCTGCTGGGTCGGTAGTCAATAATAAGGTTTTATATCCCTTTGAGGCTAACTTTACAGCTGTAACGCAAGCCATTACTGTTTTTCCCACACCACCTTTTCCTGAAAAGAAAATGTTCTTATGAGAATTTTCTTTTGGAAATATTAGTGAACTTACATTATCTTTTTCAGAAACAATATCTTTAATATCTTTAAATTCATTTTCGTCTATTTCCTTACTTAGGGCTTCTCCATTAAATAAACAATTAGCTATAAGTCTAAATCTCTCAATCCCTTTAAGCTCTGTATTGAATAGTTCCATAGTCTCTACTGGAATATCCTTAAAGATTTCTTTAGCTTCCACTAGATGTTTTTGTTGCATCTCATACCTACTCTTAAAAAATGGATTCTCTGCTTCTTCTTTTGGTATAAATCCATTCACAATGATTTTAGAAGTATTAATTCCTAATTGTTTAAGTTCCTCGGATGATCTTAGGGTTTCATCTAAGGAGGTGGCTTCTGGTTGCATTACAAAAATAAAATCAGTTTGCCTCACATCTCTTAATTTCTCTATTGCTCGATCAAATTTATTTTTGCTATCCTCAATCATTGATACTGGCCCCATGCAAGTTTGCCCACTTCCCTTTGCAGCTTCTTCAATATGCTTGCTCCAATCTACTGGAAGTTCTAAAAGTCTTATAGTATGACCTGTAGGAGCTGTATCAAAGATTATTATGTCATAATCCTCATGTCCCATAAAGTCTATAAACTTATCAAAGGAAGCCATCTCTGCAGTGCAAGGCCCACTTAACTGTTCATCTGCAATCTTAATCATGTCTTCATCGAATAATTCCCTCATAGGTGCAAGTAATGCATTTTTGTATTCTTCTGTAGACTTATCTGGATCGATTTCCATAGCATGTAAGTTTTTCATGCCCTTGATTTCAACAATACTATGACCAATTTCTTGCTCAAATACATCAGATAAATTTGAAGCAGGATCTGTAGTTACTATTAGTGTCTTTAGGCCTTTATCTGCATTATATATTGCAGTGCTGCAAGCCATTGAAGTCTTTCCTACTCCACCCTTTCCTGAAAATAAAATGAATTTAGTTTTCATTTTGTACACCACTTAGTGCTTTTTCAATTTCCTCTAGAGTTGGATATTCACCTTTTTTTATTATCACTCCATTAACTGTTACTATAGGCAGTGCTTTCATCTTTTCTACCTTAACTAATTTTTGTACTTCTCTAGCTACCATGAATGCCATTCCGTGTGTTTGAGGCTGATATCTTTTTACTTCTAAGTCACTATATTTATTTTTTAAATACTCAATATTCTCTTGAACTCTAACTAAAGTTTCATCCACGCTGGGTCCGCAAACCCCTGAAGAACAGCACATAGATTTTTCAAAAAATTCTAGTTTCATAATACACAACTCCTTTTATATATTTAGAATTAAGTCATCCTCTGTGCAGCTATACATCCTCTTCAAAGCTGCACTATTAACAACTTCAGATGCAGATTTATACTCTGACTTGTTTTATTTTTCTTATAGTATTTAATACTAAGTTATGGAAGTGATGAACCGTTCTTCTTAAATGTAGTTAACATATCTTTCCCACATTCAATGTTTTCACAATTTATATTGTTATCTTTAAAAAGTACTAACATCTTACTATCCTGTTTGCACTGCTCTACCTTATTCATTTCATTTTTTAGTATTTCCCTAATGAAGCCGTAATTACTTATAGTTTCATCATTTATCTTATAGTACACAAATTGTGCCTTCTTATAACTCTTAATAAGCTTTGAAACGCTTAACCTAGTGAGGTGTCTTGAAACGTTTGATTGATTTAGTTCTAAAATACCTTCTATTTCACAAACACAAAGCTCTTCATCCTTTAAAAGATTTAATATTCTAATTCTGTTTTCATCACCAAGTGCTTTTAAAATTTCAACTAGTTCCATAGTTTCACCTCCACACTGTATAATTCAATTTATTTTTTATACTTATTTCTTCTAGAACCCAATTTCTCCACTTAAATCAATTTCATTGTTTTCTATTCGTTTCTTTAAATCCACAATTTTTTCTTCTATTGTTTTTGCTACCTTTATAAATTCTTCATCAGATTTTCCGGTAGGATCCTCTAGTCCCCAATCTTCTTCATGTCTATGTGCCATAATTGGACAAACTACATTACATCCCATTTTTATTACTATATCAGCATCTGGTATATCATCAATTAATTTTGATGTGTGAGTTTCATTCATGTCAACTTTATATAAATCTTTTATTATTCTCACCGCATCTTGGTTAATTTGAGGTTTAGTTTCTGTGCCTGCTGAATAAGCTTCAAACACCTCTGACCCAAACATCTTTCCAAGTGCCTCTGCCATCTGTGATCTACAAGAATTGTGAACACATATAAATGCTACCTTTGGTTTCATAAAATAATCCTCCTTACATCCTCTGTAATAATCTTTAGATTAAAAATATAATTTGTATATTACTATATTCACTTATACTCATATATTAATATTTAATAATGTTTTTGTCAATGATTTACTTGTCGTATTCCATGTATTAATTTCCTATAAATTTCTATTTAAGAATATAAAAAAAATAACTAACATATTTGCTAGCTATTTTCCTTACGATGCTTTATGTCCTTTAATATTGGAACCTTATTATCTAGTTTTTTTATATACTACCTATTTTGGTTCCCAAAACATATCCTGCTATACCTAATATTAATGAGCATAAAATATATATAAAAGCATTCAGCTTTTCTTTTTCCCCAAATAGATTAAAGCCTTCATACATAAAAGTTGAAAAAGTTGTGTATGCACCCAAAAATCCATCTCCCAGTAGTAACATCATATTATTGCTTACTCCAATTGTACTTACAATACCTAATAAGATTGCACCTGAAATATTTATTATAAAAGTTCCTATTGGAAAGGCAGTATTTGATTTTTCACTTATAAATTTACCAAGACTATATCGGACCAAACTTCCTGTTGCCCCACCAACTGCAATTAGCATATATGTCATCTAATCACCCTCCTTTGCTTCTTCCAGTTCCGCATCATCAGAATCATCCTGATGATCTATAAACTTTGAAACTACCTCTCTTGCTAATATAACACCAAAGTAAGCGGATGCAAGTCCGAGTATCGTTGAAAAACCGATATAAGACATAGCAGAGTAATAATATCCTTGGTTCATAAGATTCACAGTTTCTTTGCATAAACCTCCGAAAGTTGTGTATGCTCCCAAAAATCCAGTAGCTATTCCTAGTCTAAGGTCAGCATCAAATTCATAAATTTCAAAGGCAATGGTTAATATAAGTGCTAAGAGAAAACTACCAGAAACATTAATAAGCAAGGTGTTGATTGGTATAACTTCTTTATAATGATAAACGTGTATATTCTTTATAACATATCTTAATATAGCCCCTAGCATGCCCCCTATGGCTATAAGTGAATACTTTCTCATATGTCCCCCACTCCTTTTTACAAAGTATATAGCTTATTTTAACATGAAACTTAATAATTATTTTATTATAAAATAAAAAACTCCTACTTAGAGCAAAACACTAAGTAGGAGTCATTAATTGCGATATCACAATGGTTAAGGTGAACTCCATCACCTATTTTATAACTATATTATACTCTATCAATAATTTAAATCAATAATTGTCCTAAAATATATTACTTATGATTTATTTTTCTTGTTTCAAACCAAAATATTTTCTTCCCCATAATAAAGCTACGTTAACAAGTCCAATCATTACAGGCACCTCAATAAGTGGGCCAATAACAGCTGTAAAAGCTTCTTTTGACTGAATACCAAATACTGATACTGCTACTGCAATTGCAAGTTCAAAATTGTTACTTGCAGCTGTAAACGATAAACTAACTGTCTTATGATAATCTATTCCTGATTTATAGCTCATATAGAATGAAACAGAGAACATAATAATAAAATAAATAATTAAAGGAATTGCAATTCTTATTACATCCATTGGTAATTCAATAATGTACTTTCCCTTAAAAGTAAACATAATAACTATAGTAAATAATAATGCTATTAGTGCTAAAGGACTTATCTTTGGTATAAATGTTTCCTTGTACCATTCAGTTCCCTTTTTAGGTTCTAATAGTAATTTTGTAAGCATTCCTGCGATAAATGGAATACCTAAGTAAATTGCTACGGAAGATGCTACTTCACCCATTGAAACATGAACTGGAATGCCCTTTAAACCTATTGCTTTCGGCAATACTGTAATGAATACATAAGCAAATATTGAGTAAAATACCACTTGAAATATGGAGTTAAATGCTACTAAAGCAGCGGCGTATTCATTATCACCATCGGCTAAGCTATTCCATACAATAACCATAGCTATACACCTTGCAAGTCCTATAAGAATTAGCCCCACCATTAAGGATGGATAATTTCTAAGAAATATAACAGCTAATGCAAACATTAATACTGGACCTATAACCCAGTTTTGAACCAATGAAAGGGTTAATACCTTTGGACTACGAAAAACTTTTCCAAGTTCCTTATAGTTAACTTTAGCAAGCGGTGGATACATCATTACTATAAGACCTATAGCTATAGGAATAGATGTTGTCCCAATTGATAGGCTTGACAATACATTAGCTAAACTAGGAAAAGCCCATCCTAGAAATACTCCCAGCCCCATTGCAATAAAAATCCACAGTGTCAAATAACGATCAAGCCATGATAACCTTGATGATTTACCACTCATAATAAAACCTCCTAACCATTTTATTTACATTCACATTTAGTTATTTCTTTACAGATACATTCATCTGTATCTGTTATAAGATTCATAAAAAATAAAATTAATTTATTACAGTCAGCCATATTTAATGAATAGTGGCTCCATATGCCATCTTTTCTGCAATTAACAAGCCCACATTCTATTAACACTTTCATATGGTGTGAAAGTGTGGGCTGCGTAAAGTCAAACTGTTCTAATATATCGCATGCACACCTTTCGCCACAAGATAATATATCAATTATTTTTAATCTGTTGGGGTCAGATAATGCTTTTATTACTTTAGAATTTTCTTCATAACCTAATTGCATTTAACCACCTCCCATTTAACACATAGACATTCATCTATGTATAATATAGACAAATATCGATGTATTGTCAATATACTATATTGATTTTAACTTAGAATTAACTAATCCACTCGTAATTGTGCATGTATTAGTTATAATTGGTAACACAAACATCCATATTTTTTTCATGATAATCGCTCCAATCTATTATTGATTTTGTTACAAAAAAATGCTATTTATTCATTATAAGTATTTAAATTACATAAAGACTCTTAAATTTTCAAAATAAAAAAACTAGCATTTCGCTAGTCTTTTGTTGATTCTTCATAGTTACAAGTTTTATATTTAATTTCTTCTAAGATTTCCATCTGCATTTCCTGTATCTCTATAAGGGTTACCCACTCTTTTGTTAAGTAGTCCATTTTTTGTTTCAAGTACCTAATTTCTAATTCTGCTTTCAAATTAATCTTATAATCGTTATCTGCTCTAGCTCTGTCCTTTTCTTCCTGTCTATTTTGACTCATCATAATCACTGGTGCTTGCAGTGCAGCAAGACAAGATAATACAAGATTTAATAAAATAAATGGGTAAGGATCAAAGCCACGATTTAATAAAACTACTGTATTTGTAAGTATCCATACAAAAATTATAGAGCCAAAGCTTAAAATAAATGTCCAACTACCACCAAATTGTGCCACCTTATCAGCTACACGTTGTCCGATTGTTGAATTATCTATAGCTTCTACATTAATATTCTTTGACAAGAGCTCCTCTTCTTTTAAACTTTGAATAACCTCAATTTCTAAATTTGAAAGCTCTCCTTTTTCATTCTTAAGCACTTCTTTAATATGTTCTGTTCTATAATGCACAATATCGTGATAACATATATAACCTTCTTCTGAGCAATCCCTGTGATCTTTTTTAATGATTTCTAATACACCTTTAGATATTGTTTTTACCGGGACAGCCTCTTGCTTTGGCACTTCCTTTTTACAAATTTGACAGGTAACAACATTACTTTTTTCGTCCATATTATATCCCCCTCAGGTGCCACTCACGTGACAAGTGGCAAGTTTGTTATAAATAAAAATCCACCTTAGCCTGCAGGTGAATTTTTATTGAAATTTGTATGTTCGTACTCTTAGGAATCTATTTAGAATCAACGTCTTGCTTATTAATAAAAATTCTTTCTTCAATTAATAGTTGCTGAAATTCCTCCGCTGATACTGGTTTGCTAAATAAAAATCCCTGCAACTTATCACATTTATGTTTTTTTAAGAAATTAAATTGCTGTGCATATTCTACACCTTCGGCAATTATTTCAAGATCCATTTTATGCGCTAATTCTATTATGGCTTTAGCGATAATTTCATCTTTTGCATCTACAGTAATATTATCCACAAAAGATTTATCTATCTTTAATGTATCAATAGGTAGCCTCTTTAAATAGTTTAAGGAAGAATACCCTGTGCCAAAATCATCTAATGAAACATGAATTCCCATACCTCTAAGCTTATTTAGCATACTAATTGAAAATTCCAAATTTTTCATTAATATACTCTCAGTAATCTCTATCTCAAGCCATTGTGGCTCTAAACCAGTTTCTTCTAAAACGTTTTTAATTATTTCCACTAAATTTTCTTGTTCAAATTGCCTTGCAGAAAGATTTACTGCTACTCTTAATGGAGTGTAACCAGCGTCTTGCCAAAGTTTATTTTGCATGCAAGCTGAATATAATACAATATCACCAATTGGAATTATAAGTCCAGTCTCCTCAGCTAAAGGAATAAATCGATTTGGAGGTATTATTGATTTGTCTGGATGAGCCCACCTAACTAACGCTTCCATACTGTCTATTTTACCCGTTTCTATATTTATCTGTGGTTGATAAAAAACTTTAAATTCATTATTTTTTATTGCCATTCTAAGACTGTTCTCTAACTCTAGCTTTTCAATAAGTCTGGCATTCATTTCTTTAGTAAAAAATTCACATCTGTTTTTACCTTGCTCTTTTGCATAATACATTGCAATATCAGCATTTTTCATGAGTGTATTAAAATCCTTACCATCATCAGGATAAATAGAGATTCCAATGCTGGCTGTCAAATGAAATTCTTTGTTACTAATAGTTACAGGTTTAGTAATTACATTAATAATTTTATTTGCGAAATCACTTACCTCTTCTATTAAATTAAAATTAGGGAGTAAAATAACGAACTCATCTCCACCTGAGCGTGCTACATTTCCTAAATCCCCTATAGTACTTTTCACTAGATTTCCAACTATTTTTAATAATTCATTCCCTGCCATATGACCTAGTGTATCATTAACAGTTTTAAAATCATCTAAATCCATATAAAAAAGTGCAAGTTTATTATTGTTTTGTTCTGCCTTTAACACTTCAGAACATGCTTTATTTTCGATTAGAACCCTATTGGGAAGTCCAGTAAGTTCATCATAAAATGCCATCTTCTTAATAATAAGCTCCGCATCTTTTCTCATACTAATATCTGTATTTGAACCAGCTAAACGAATAGGTCTGTCATTTTCATCCCATATAGCTTTTCCTCTACTCAAAACCCATTTATAATTACCATCTTTAGCCCTCATTCTCGCTTCAGCTTCATAGCAATCCGTTCTTGTGGAAAGATGTTCATTAACGGCCGCCATTGAACTATTAAAATCCTCTGGATGAATTAACTTTCTCCATTGCTCCCAATTATTTTCTAATTCATTGTCTTCATATCCTAACATTGCTTTACATCTAGGAGATATATACCACTCATTGGTTATAATATTTAAATCCCATAGTCCATCATTAGCCCCTTCTACAGCAAGTCTATATCTCTCCTCACTGAGTCTTAAATTCTGCTCTGATAATTTATGTTCAGTTATGTTCATTCCCATAGAAACTAGAAATTCCAATGTATCATCTTTATTAGGCATTAAATAATTTGACCAAATAACGTCAAGGTAACTTCCATCTTTACAAATTAGCTTGCCTTCACTATCAGAGTCAAAAGACACTTCACCATTTTTGATTGCTTTAAAAAAATCAATTACACATACCTCTATGTCAGCATCTACAATAGTCTTCTTCCACTTTGCTCCAAGAACTTCATATGCCGAAAAACCAGTTACCTTTTCTGCATATTTATTAAATTTAACTAATGTGCCATCTAGTTTCCATATGTTAATTATTAAACCCGCGTTGTCTACAAGATTTTTTGAAAATCCTCTTGCCTTACATGATGTCTGTTCACTACATTTAAATAGTTCATCAAATAACAAATCATAATCATTGTTGACTTCGCCACCATATGACTTACTACTATGTTCGAAATTATCGTCCATACATGCACCTTCCCTTAATATAACCTACTCAAGTTTAATGCTTTACAGCATAAACTCAACTCTCAATTAATAATTTTATCACAATCTATCACAATAGTACATATTTTGTCTAAAAATACAATATTTTATGAAGGTGCCATCCACGTGGCAAGTGGCAAGTTTCCTATTGTTACTGCTAAATTAAAAATTAATTTTAAAATATTATCTAGTATAATAATATATTAGCCATTTATTGTTATAATTATTATTAGAGATCAAATTAATGCTACCATCATAAAAGTAACATTAATTTTCGTAAGGAGGAAATATGAATAATTACGAAGAAAATGCATTAAAGGAATTGCTACTATGGAAAGAAAAGATGAAAAAGAAACCTTCGTTTTCAAGTGGCGTCACAAAAGGGCTACAAAATAAGATGAATAGTTTATTTCCTGATAAAATTCAAAGTCTTATTACTGATTCTATTAAGAATATGGTAAAGCTTGTATTAAATGGTTCTGAATTTACTTCAAAAGTTCCACTTACTAATTCCTCCCTAGAGCAACGCGAAACCTTAGCAAAAGAAAACATTAATTTTTACAGAAAGCTTGCCACTGCTAGTGGAGCTGGTACCGGTGCTTCTGGCCTTATAGTTGGTCTTGCAGACTTTCCTATTCTTTTAAGTTTAAAAATAAAATTTTTATTTGAAATAGCTAGTATCTATGGTTTTGATGTAAGAAACTATAAAGAGAGATTATATATTCTATACGTTTTTCAGTTAGCTTTTTCAAGTGACAAAAGAAGAGTCCAAATTTATGAACAAATTTCAAATTGGGATAATTATGTAAAAGACTTACCCGAGGATGTAAACTCCTTTGATTGGAAGACTTTTCAGCAAGAATATAGAGATTATATAGACTTGGCAAAAATGTTGCAACTTGTTCCAGGCATTGGACTAGTAGTTGGCGCATATGCTAACTATAAATTAATGAATAAACTTGGAGAAACAGCACTTAATGCTTATAGATTAAGGGTTTTCAAGTAGTAAGTAGTAAGTGGCAAGTGACAACTTGCCACTTGCCACTTGGGTGGCACTAATAGTTTTCAGATAATACCTCAAAATATCCTTTTGGATGTGCACAGGCCGGACATAGTTCTGGAGCACTTTCTCCCTCGTGAATATAACCACAGTTGTTACATTTCCATCTAACTACTGTGTCTCTATGATATATAGTATTATTTTCTATACTACTTAATAACTGTCTATATCTTTCTTCATGATGTTTTTCAACCTCAGAAATCTTTCTAAATACAAAAGCAATATCCTCAAAACCTTCATCTTCAGCAATTTTTGCGAATTCTGGATAAAGTTCTGTCCACTCTTCATTTTCTCCGTTTGCTGCACCTAATAGATTTTCTTTAGTATTTCCTAGCCCTACAGGATATGTAGCATTTATTTCTACAGTTTCTCCCTTTAAACTCTCATTTAAAAATTTGAAGAACTTTTTAGCATGCTCTTTTTCATTGTCTGCAGTTTCTAAAAATATATTAGATATTTGTACGTATCCTTCTTTTTTTGCTATTGATGCATAATAGGTATATCGATTTCTAGCCTGTGATTCACCTGCAAATGCTTTCATTAGATTTTCAGCAGTTCTTGTACCTTTTAACATTTTCATAAAATGCCTCCTTGTTTCTCTCCTCTGAGAAAAGAATTATATATTAAAGCATTCTATAAATACGATAATTTTCCTCTTTTAAAATACTCTATTTTTTAAAATCAAATAAATCCTTTTGTGGGAACAGTCCAAACAGTCCACCTGTATGAATAAATAATATATTTTTAAAGTCCTTGAATCTACCTTTCTTAATTTCCTCCATAAGTCCATACATTGCCTTACCTGTATACACAGGGTCAAGTATAACTCCCTCAAGTTTTGCAAAATCACTTATAAAATTGAGCTCTACTGGGGCACTAAGTGCATATCCACGACCAACATACCCATCTATTATATTTATTTCACTTTTATCAAACTCGATATTCGTTTCCAAATATTTATTGCTTTCTATAAGTATTTCATGAATTCTGTTCCTAAAATATTTCTCGTCATCACATACATTAATACCATAGATTTGTGATTTACAACCGAAAATTTTACTACCGAGAAGTAACCCTGCATGTGTGCCACCTGAGCCTACTGCCACAAAGATTCCATCAAAATGAATACCCATCTCTTTTTCCTGGGTGAGTATCTCTTCCATAGCATTAAAATAGCCAAAGCTCCCTATTCCATTTGAAGCTCCCTCAGGTATAATGTATGGTTTAAAGCCCTTAAGCTCCATTTCTTTTTTTAACACTTCCATTATTTCCATTCTTCTATTTCTATAATCCTCAGGGGTAATAAATCTTATATCCGCGCCTAAAAGTTTGTTTATAAATAAATTACCATCTACCTCTGTATCTTCCTTACCTCTTAAAATTAAGCCTGCTTTCATACCCATTTTAACTGCTACTGCCACTGTAGCTCTTGCATGATTTGATTGAATACCCCCGCAAGTTATTAAATAGTCACAGCCCATATTAAGAGCTTCCTCAACTGAAAATTCAAGTTTTCTTATTTTATTTCCTGAAATCTCAGTGCCAGTATAATCATCTCTTTTTATATAAATATCAGGTCCCGAAGTAAGCTTTGATAACCTATCAAGCTTTTCTATCTTAGTTGGAAGATTGGCGAGTTTAATTCTATCCGGTATTTTCTTCATAATTTTTGTTCTCTCTTTCTTCGAAATATTTATTTTATAAATAACTAATATTCTTTATGATATTATCTAAAGTCTTGTCAACACGCTTGGGACTTTCTATACTATTGCAAGGGAAAATGACATGCATATGTGCGATTGCCAAATTGCCTTATTTCTGGCTCTTCTCTTTTACATTTGTCCTGAGCATATGGACATCTTGTATGAAATCTACAACCCGTTGGTAAGTTTATAGGGCTTGGAATGTCTCCTTGCAATATTAGTTTTTCTCTAAATCTTGTATTTGGATCTGGAATGGGTGCTGCTGCAATTAAAAATCTTGTATAGGGATGAACTGGATTTTTATAAACATCCTTAGTTGGCCCTAGCTCCATTATTTTCCCTAAAAACATAACACAGACCCTATCTGAAATATGATTTACAACATTGAGGTCATGAGATATAAAAAGATATGTTAGATTATTTTTTTCTTGTAAATCCTCAAGAAGATTTATTATTTGTGATTGAATAGAAACATCTAAAGCAGAAACCGGTTCATCACACACAATAAATTTAGGATCTAGTGCCAAGGCCCTTGCTATTCCAATTCTTTGTCTTTGTCCACCACTAAACATATGAGGATATCTTGACATAAATGAATGTCTAAGTCCTACAAGCTCTAATAATTCCGAAACTCTATCCTCTGCATCCTTACCTTTTAAAATCTTATGCGTTAGAAGTGGCTCCATTATTAGATCCTTTACTGTCATTCTGGGATTTAATGATGCATACGGATCTTGAAAAATGATTTGCATTTGCCTTCTAAGTTTTCTCATTTCAGCTTCTTTTAAATTGAAAATATTTTGGTTTTCAAAATATATTTCACCTTCCGTTATCTCAAGAAGCCTAATAAGCGTTCTGCCTAGGGTACTTTTTCCACACCCAGATTCTCCAACAAGTGCAAGGGTTTCTCTTTCATAAATCTCAAAGCTTACATCATCTACTGCATGTACTTTTGCATTTTTCCTGTTAATAACTCCCCCATCTACTGAAAAATACTTCTTAACATTTACAGCTTTTACAAGTGTGTTATTCACAATATCCCCCCTGCTCTAAATATTTCCAGCATCTCACCGTATGTTCATTACCTATATCAATTATTTCTGGTTCTCTCTCACTACATATTTCCATTGCCTCTTCACATCTTGGTTTAAATCTGCAGCCCTTTGGAAGAGATAATAAATTAGGAACCATACCTTTTATGCTATATAATCTTTTTCTTTCAATATCTTCATTTTTTTTTG
>JAJYBA010000165.1 GCA_021779235.1 Bacillota bacterium | reverse complement strand
CATTCAGGAGAAGATCGACGTGTTAAAAAATCTTTTCAACATTTTTTGCGTGAAGGCGTTTATTCGGAAATAGCATCAGAGCCTATTCGCCCATCATCACAAGAATGTAATACCAATAGTCGTGCTCGCTGTGCTAAATTACGTTGGGCTATAAAAGCATGATTTTTAGAAGCCATAGATTTTTCGTTTCACTTACAATCTCTTAAATGGAGTCTTACCACATAGAAGAAACTGGAAGCAGTTTCTTCTTACTACTAATTATAATTATAACTGCACATAAATATCTCTTATTAGCTTTTTTTATAGATCACGCCTACTTTCACAACTGTCTTTTGAGGGCAATTTTCGTTTTTAACCTTTTAAATTCCTATTTAAATTATGGCCTTTAAAGCTAATACATTCTATAGGTTCATTTCCATTTTTATATCAGATGTTTTATATTTACCATCAGTGTCTATAATTCGTTTAAAGCCTAATTTAAAATATAGTTTTAATGCACTCTCAAGTTTCTGATTGGAATAAAGGATAATTTTTTTGGCACCTAAGTTTCTGCCCTCTTCAATGCATTTTTTCATCAGCATTAGCCCAATTCCTTGTCCTTGCCACTTTTCACTAACACATAGCTTACATATTTCAGCAGCAGTATCCCCATAAGTCACAATTGAAGCTGTTCCAATGATTTCAGAATCAACTCTTGCTAAAAATATTGATCCACCTTTATCGAGAATCCTTTCCTTTGGATTATTTAAATATTCATCATCTATAGGCTCCCATAAGTCATATTTTTTTAGCCACTTATAGTTTAACTCTTTTACACTTAACTTATATTTATCTTCATAATTGATGATTTCGATTTCTGACATGTTAATTTCCCCCCATAGTTAATCTTTTAGTAGATTTCTACAAAATATATGAAAGTTGCGTTGTATAATTACTGCAGTAAGGTTTTGTAAAACTCATCAATTTTGTCTTTTCTAACAAATAGTTCTTCATTCATTAGACCACCCTCACTTTCAATTATCTTTACCTATATTTTATGATATTAACTTGTAGTTGTAAATAATTTCATTCAATGGAAATATTCTATTGATTGAAAAAAATTACTAGACATAACAGTGCCATCAATTGTAAATTTATGAATATATTTATTTTATGTGCAATTTAGGGCAAACTTAATAATATACTTATATATAAATTAAAAAGGAAGGTGTTAACTTTGGAAAATAACTCAAATAAGAATTGGATGTTACCCATATTTGCAGGTATTTTAGCACTAGGTTTAATTATTTCATCAATAATTGTTATAAGTGGAATATCCAATATTAAAACAAAACAAAATATAATAACAATAACTGGTTCTGCTAAACAACAAATAAAATCTGATATAGTTGTTTGGAGCGGTACATATTCCGTACAGTCACCGGAACTTTCCAGTGCTTATAACTTATTGAAAGCTGATACCGATAAAGTGAGAAATTATTTAAAAGATAAAGGAATAGATGTAAAAGATATGGTTTTTACCTCAATAAATACCGTTCCAAACTATGCTTTACTTCCTAACGGACAGATGTCAAGTACAATTCAAAGTTATAGATTGATGCAAACCGTAGAAGTTACATCAAATAATGTAGATAAGATTACTGGCATTTCAAGAGTAGCAACAGAGCTAATTAATTTCGGAATAGAATTCCAATCAAATCCACCTGCATATTATTATACTAAAATTGCAGATCTTAAGATTGGTATGCTTTCTCTTGCTACTAAAGATGCAATGAATAGAGCTGAAAAAATTGCAGATAGTACTGGCAGTAAAATAGGGAAGCTTCGTTCTGCAAAAATGGGAGTATTTCAAATCACACCACCATATTCAACTGCTGTTTCCGATTCTGGAATATATGATACAACTTCCATAGATAAAGAAATAACTGCTGTAATGTCCTGTGATTTTGAAATAAAATAGAAATAATTAAAAAGAGGATTCCCTCTTAAACTAAGTGGTAATCCTCTTTTAGCTTGCTATTAGCGTGCCTTTACACAAATAATTGTTGAATAATTGCTATATACCTTTGATTTTCCTACATATCTGTATGCTCTAACTTTATAATAATAATATCTACCTTTTACTAATCCAGAATCTGTATAAGAAGTAGATTTAGTTGAAACTACACAGCTATATCTTCCATATTTTGAAGTTGCTCTTAATACTTCATAACCACTAGCACCATTTATACCTCTCCAAGAAGTATTCGCTCTTCTTCTAGATAATGCAGAGGTTCTAAATGAAGACGGAGTAGTTAAGGTCGGTCTTCCACTTGATGTATAGGAATACCCTCCATAATTCTTTATTTTTCCCACATTTTTATATGCTCTTACTTTATAATAATAGGTTGTTCCTGTTGCTAAATTTGAATCTGTATAATTAGTATAAGTTGTAGTTGCTACTCTTGTATAATTTCCATATTTAGATGTGGATCTATATACATCATAACCATTAGCACCAGATGCTGCTCTCCATGTAACTTTTGTACTATTATAAGATATTGACGAGGCACTTACTGAACTTGCTACTTTAGGTATTAAGCTTACACTTGATACATTTGTATGATAGAAATATGCTGTTGCATCTGTAAGGTGTGTTGCAGCAATTGCTCTTACATGGAACACACTACCATATATACTCACTTGGTTATCACAAATATTCATCATAGTCTTTTCTGCGTTAGCCCATCCCATAAATATGAATGTATGAGTTGAATGCCCAGCTGTTAGATTTCCATAGGCATCAGTTGTAAAACAAATATCTCCTGGCTGTAAAAGACGCAAATTCATTTGCATTGTATAGCCCCTAGCACTTAACTCGCTGCCTATCACATCTGTGGTGCATGTTGGTGTTGGTATATCTATCCCAATTCTTCTTAATGCTTCACTTGCTGTTAATGCACATGTATTATGTGGATCTCCATAATGAAGTGCTACTGCTCTTGCAAATACACTATTTCGATTTTCTAAAACTGACATATACAAATATAGTGTAGAACCAACACTCACATCCAGTGTTTTACCACTTATTGGAGTTGTAAAATCACTATAAAGATTACTGTCACCTACAAATTTATAGGCCCTTACTTTATAATAATAGGTTGTCCCTGTTTTAAGCCCTGAATCAGTAAATTCTTTAGATTTAATGGTTGCTATGCTTGTGTAAATTCCACTTACTGAATCTGCCCTATATACCTGATATCCAGTGGCTCCTGAAACTTCTGACCAAGAAATTTTAATTCTATCATAATTTACTGGTGTTGCTAATAAATGTGTAGGTACTCCTGGCACTTGAACTACAGTAACAATACAAGTTGCTTCAAATCCTTGCTCTTCTGTTTTTACTGTTATAACTGCTGCACCTGCACTTACTGCGTTAATATTACCTAAGTTATCAACGGTTATTACTGATGAATTATTGCTTGTCCACTTAACATTTTTATTTGTTGCATTTGTTGGATTTAATGTAGGTACTAAGTTTAAAGTACTACCTACTATTAAAGTTAAAGAAGTCTTATCTAAACTTACACCTGTTACTGCAATATAGCCCTCTGCTATATAGCCATTCCAAGGATTACTAAACCCTATCTTTTCAGCTTCATAATAAACCTTAAAACTGGATGATGAGTTACTAAATACATTAGTTCCCATAGAAGGAGCATCTCCCAGGAACCTGGCACTGACTAAATTAGGACAATTATTAAATGCAGTATCGCCTATAGTGGTTACACTATCTGGTATAACTACACTTACCAAACTTGTGTTAGATAAAAACGCATTGTTACTTATACCTACTACCTCAT
>JAJYBA010000164.1 GCA_021779235.1 Bacillota bacterium | reverse complement strand
CATTTGCAAAAGTATATACTTTTGCAAATGGTTGTGCTATTATGTTGCTAATAAATAAGAGTAGAGGAGTATGATTATGTTTAAATTAGCACCTATTTTTACAAACAATATGGTTCTACAAAGGGAATGTGAAATTCTTATATGGGGTGAAGCAGAAGAAAACAGTAATATAACAGCAGAAATATGTGGAAATAGATCACATTGCGTAGCACTTGAAGGGAAGTTTGAACTTATTTTGCCTAGGCTGAGTGCTGGTGGACCATTTGAATTAAAGGTATATACTAAAGAACAAGAAGTAAAACTAGAAAATATACTCATAGGAGAAGTATGGATTGCAGGAGGACAATCAAATATGGAGTTTAAGCTAAAGGACTCTATTAAAGGTAAATTATATATTTCCAACTCTAACTATAATGAAATAAGATATTTTAATGTTCCTCAAGTAGAATTTGAGGATGAAAAGGGGAAAATACCCCAGCTTGATTTTGAGGAGTGGAAAATTTCATCACCTGAAAACTCTGGAGATTTTTCAGCAGTAGCTTACCATTTTGCAAAAAACTTACATAATGATTTGAATGTACCAATAGGAATAATTAATTGTAATAAAGGTGGAACCTCAGCTTCTTGCTGGCTTTCAGAAAAATATTTGAGTGAAGATGAGGAACTTAAAAATGCATATTTAGATACATACTATAATATTATAGAGAATTTGAATGATGATGAAGCTGATAAAATGACAGCTGAGTTTTTAAAATCTCAAGAAGATTACGTTAAAAAAGAAGAACAATATAAAAAACTTTATCCAGAGAGAGGAGCAGAAGAGGTTCGTAGAGACATTGGTCTTTATCCTTGGCCACCTCCAGTAAATAGAAAGGCATATGGAAGACCAAATGGACTTTATAATACTATGCTGAAAAAAGTTATTCCATATAGAGTAAAAGGGGTGATTTGGTACCAAGGGGAAGAGGATTCTCAAAAACCGCATTTGTATAGAAAACTATTTAAGAAATTAATAGAAAATTGGAGAGAAGCTTTTAGAAATGAAAATTTACCATTTTCATTTGTTCAGTTGCCTATGTTTGATGATGATAGACCTGAAAGTTGGGCAATTGTTAGGGATGCACAGCTTTCTACATTTAGAAATGTGAAAAATACATCTATGATTGTAGCAGCAGACTGTGGTGAAGAAAAAGATGTTCATCCAAAGGACAAAAAACCTATAGGTGAAAGACTAGCAATTATTACCCTTGAAGATGTGTATAAAAAGTCTGTTAATGGACATTCTCCAATGTACAGTGGTTATGAGATTAAAGATAATAAAATAATAATTTCCTTTGATTACATAAAAGATGGAGAATTATGTACTATTGATGGAAGTCCTTTAAAGGGTTTTGAAATATGTGCACAAGATAAAAAGTACGTTGAAGCTCAGGCTGAAATAGCAGGAGATAAGGTTATAGTTTGGAATGAAAAAGTAGCTAATCCTGTAGCGGTAAGGTATGGCTGGAAAAATTATATTGAGGTAAATCTATGTAATGAAAATAAACTTCCAGCAGCAACATTTAATACAGAAATAAATTATTATAATATAAATAAATGAGGTATTAATAATGAATTATAAATTTCCAGAAAATTTTTGGTGGGGAGCTGCAACGTCAGGACCACAAGCAGAAGGAAGATTTAATAAAAAGCACAGAAGTGTTTTTGACTACTGGTACGATATAGAGCCAGATGCTTTTTTTGATAAGGTGGGACCGGATATAGCTTCTAATTTTTATAATAGCTACAAAGAAGATATAGCAATGATGAAAAGCATTGGTTTTAATTCCTTTAGAACCTCAATACAGTGGACAAGACTTATAGATGATTTTGAAACTGCTTCAGTAGATGAAGATGGCGTTAGATATTATAATTCAGTTATTGATGAAGCAATAAAAAATGGAGTAACACCAGTAATGTGTCTTCATCACTTTGATTTACCTATAGAGTTATATGAAAAATATGGAGGCTGGGAAAGTAAGCATGTATCTTATTTATTCTCCAAATTTGCTAAAGTATGTTTTGAGCTTTTTGGAGATAGAGTAAAGTATTGGGCAACTTTTAACGAACCTATAGTAGTAATAGAGGGTCAATATATTAATGAGTTTCACTACCCTAAAGTAGTAGATGGTAAAAAAGCAGTTCAAGCAGCCTTCAATATAAATCTTGCTTCTGCAAAAGCTATAGAGGAGTTTAGAAAATGTGAATGTAGTAAGACTGCTAAGATAGGAATAATTTTAAACTTAACACCAGCATATCCAAGATCGAATTCAAAAGAAGATATAAAAGCTGCAGAGTTTGCTAATAAATTTAATAATAGAATATTTCTTGATCCAGCAGTACACGGAAGATTTCCAGATGGAATAGAAGAAATTCTTGAAAGAGAAGGTGTTTTGTGGGAAAATACAGAAGAGGAAATGAAAACTATAGAAAATAATAAAATAGATTTCTTAGGTGTAAACTATTATCAGCCACTTAGAGTTAAGAAAAGAGAATCTGAATTTGATAATTCTAAAGGATGGCTTCCATATAAACATTTTGAAGGTTATGATATGCCAGGGAAAAAAATCAATCCACATAGGGGTTGGGAAATTTACCCTGAAGCAATGTATGATATAGCAATAAACATAAGAGATAACTATAACAATATTCCATGGTATGTTTCTGAAAATGGAATGGGTGTATATGGAGAAGAAAAATTCTTAAATGAAGAAGGAATGATTGTAGATGATTACAGAATAGAATTTGCAACAGATCATTTAAAATTTCTTCATAAAGGGATTACTGAAGGAAGTAATTGTTTCGGATATCATCTTTGGACACCTATAGATTGCTGGTCTTGGTCAAATGCCTATAGAAATAGATATGGTTTTATTTCACTCGATTTAAATACTCAGAAAAAGACGATAAAAAAATCAGGCTACTGGTATAAGAGAGTAACAGAAAACAATGGATTTTAAAGAATAGGAGTGAAACAAAAATGTATATACTAACATTTGATATTGGCGGAACAAGCGTAAAATATGGAGTTCTAGATGACAACGGAAAAATATATGAAAGTGGAAAATTCACAACACCAAAAGAAGATATCGATAAGTTGCTAGAAGAAGTTGTAGCTGTAAAGAATAAATATAGTGATAAATATGAGCTTGGTGGAATAGCTTTGAGTGCACCTGGAGCAGTAGATAATAAAACAGGAGTAATTGGAGGATATTCAGCTGTTCCATGTATTCATGGTTTTGATTTAAGGGAAAAGCTTAGAAATGCAACAGGATTAGAAAGAATATCTATGGAAAATGATGCAAACTGTGCTGCTCTAGCGGAGGTTTGGCTCGGTGCTGCAAAAGACAATAAAGATTCTATATTTATGGTTTTAGGTTCTGGAGTTGGTGGAGCTGTAATAAAGGATAGAAAAATTCATACAGGTGCTCATCTTAATGGGGGAGAATTTGGATATATGGTTTTGAACGAAAACTGTGAAAATTTAAGTAAGTTAGCGTCTCCTGTTGAAATAGCTAAAAAAGTAGCAAATAGAAAAGGTATAGAGGAAATTAACGGAGAACAGCTTTTTGCAATGGCTGAAGAGGGGGATAGCATAGCAAAAGAAGAAATTAATAAATTTTATTTTTATATAGCAGCTGCAGCGTATAATCTTCAGTATGCATATGATCCGGAAGTAATAGTAATAGGTGGAGGCATAAGCGTAAGAAGAGATTTGATAGAAAATATAGAAAAATCATTAGATTATGTATATGAAAAAATAAAGTTTGCAAAAGTAAGACCACAATTAAAAACATGCATGTTTATGAAT
>JAJYBA010000163.1 GCA_021779235.1 Bacillota bacterium | reverse complement strand
CGAAACGTTAGACGTCATTATATTAAAGAAGGTGTATTAATGGTTTTCTTAAAAGATAAAATTATTGAAGGATGGAAAATCAATATAGATAAATTGATACATCCTGATAAAACATTTGCCAATTATAACTTTGACTATAAAATTTTCGAATCGAAAAATAGTAACTTAGGATTGCTATTATATGATATTGCTGAAGTTCGCATGGGATGGGAAGTTGGAAGATTAGCAATTTATCAAAATAAGAGAAAACCACAATTAATTTTTAATGCTAGGAATTTACTTTGTTTTTATACGAGTGATACAATCCAATTTAATGAAAATGAGAGTCTTATTTTTTTGAAGATATTTATTAGAAATGATAGTAGTGTAGAAATTCCTTTTCTGGTACTAAACTTAGAAAATAATATGTTTTCAATAATAAGGGTAATTAATTCTTTACCATACAGAATTGAACAAACACAAAGCAATGAATTTATACTTGTAGAAAAGTATAAAGATGATAGATTCGAATCATATAATGGGAAAATAATAGATATCAATGAGCTAGATTGGTTTTCAATTAATAAAATTGAAGAAATCAACAAGATATATTTCCATTAAAGGAGAACGCCGTCTAACAAAAAATTCCCATTCAGCTTGGCTTGAAAAGACAGCCAAGCTACACCTGCGAAGCAAAGCGATGTCTCGCTAAGCTTCTCGGCGTTGGGAATTAGAAACGTTATCTGAAATAGAGTTCTAGCTATTAAAAGTTAAAAAAATTAGTAAATTTAGAGGTGAGAAAATGAACTGTCAAGCTTGCAAAGTAAGACCAGTAGACGTAATTGAAAAGTGTGACGATGAACTTCAACCATATGAGTTGTGTCACGAATGTCATAGTAGACTTTTATCTTATTCATTAAGACCAATTGAATGGTACAATTTAGCTTCTATACATACTTTTAATAGATTTTTATTACATGATGACTTCTATGAAGATAATGGTGAAGCTACTCAGCCTGAGGAAGATGTTGAAGATCCAGAAAATTATGCAGCACCAGTTCTAAGTAGCGTTGAAAACAATATTGAACTATTACTAGATTTTTGTATTGTTAAATGGTCGTTAGATGAGGATATAATTAGCTCCTTAAAAAAGCACCAGCCACATTTACTTCAAGAGTCCATAATAGACAGATTCAACAAATCAAATAATTATGACGTTAAAGACAGATTATATGAGATAGCTTCAAGAACACTTGGAAGCTTTTGTAGCGAATGGATCAGGGGAAGATGGAGGCAATATAATGGTGACCATATTTTTGGACTATCAGAAGCAGCCTATCATTGTCTTCCTTTTAATGAAGGATACAATCTAGTTATAAATGCGCTTAAGAATATTCCTGAAAGCAAATTACCACACGTTGCTTTTTCTTGTTTATATGCATTCAGAACGCCTTTAACTCTGGAATGGATTGAAGAAAAAGTTAAAAGCCCAGTAAAAGATTCTTGGGGAAGGCTGGCTGCTGCATCTAATCCATCATGGGATAAGTTAAATGTATGGATACAAAAAGGAAGACCATATAGTTTAGTTGCCATAGATACATTAATTAGGTTAATTCCGCATCCAGGAGAGTTTGTACTTAAAAGACTTAACCCAAGACCTATTTTAAATAATCCATCAACTATTGATATAATGTCACAAGTCTTACTAGAATACTATGAAAAGGACAAAGTACCTAGAGTAAGACAAGGTGTTGAAAAAATTTTAAATAATTGGGGAGTTATTGTTGGAGATTAGATACTTACGAGCTACTTCAGATAACAAAAGATTAGAGTTCGCTGCTGAAGAGGGGCTCTGGAGCAGGTCATCGCAGCACATTCAAGAACCTAAGCTAGGAGCTAGCTAAGGTTCTTGAATGTCTCTAATCAGAAACGTTACATGAAACCTTTACGAAAGTTAGTGATAACTTGCGATAAACAATGATTGAAATGGAAGCTTTAGGAATATATAAGGACTGGGAGGGCATTTTATGAGTAACCACGGAATAAGATTTGAAATACCAAATCAGTATGGAAGTTTTTTGGCTGATATATTGGAAATGATTCCGTTTGATGAATACAAATGGCTAATTGATGATGATGAAATACACCTAGTAGAGAATGGTGAAATGGTAGGTCGTTTTTTATTCAATAATGAAGAGAGAATTATGCTAGGTGAAACGTTATTCACAAGAGCAAGTAGCAGTACATACTATATGATATTTGTTACTTTAAAAGGCTTCTTTCCAGACGATAGTGTTCAGACAATACGCACTTATAGAGAATTTCTAGAGAGTCAATGTCAGATTGTTCTTGTAGTGTCAGATTGCTCTGATGTGTTTTTATGGTGTAAAGATGTGCAACTCATTAAATATGCATATGATTATGCTACTTTAAAGGGCTATGAAGGCGTTTCATATGCTGTTGAAGATGACTTAATTGCAGAAAGATATCGTCTTTATTAAGAAATCATATATAAGGTATTTTAAAATATATGGGTAGAGTTTTTGCTAGTAGTAACTTGGAGGCGAGCACCAGCTGGCTTCGTGTAACAAAAGATTAGAGTTCGCTACGTAGCATGGCTCTGTAGTTGGTCATGCAGCACATTCAAGAACCTAAGCTAAGAGCTAGCTAAGGTTCTTGAACGTCTCTAATCAGAAACGTTAGGCGTCATTTTAAAAGGGAAGAGGGGATTAATTTGAAAAGAATAGTGAAAAATTTAATTTATTTATTGCTTGTGGTAGTAATGTTTTTAAATGTTGGATGCAGTAATGAACAAAATCAAAGTAGTAAAATTGTAAACTCTAATGAATCAAAGATGGATATTAAATATAAAATAGTATTTCTAGATAAATATATTAAAGATTATATTAATAAATTTGAAGATGGGACCATAAACAATAAGGAGTTATTTCAAGAAACCGTTTTTACACCTATATTACAAGAATACTCTGTAAATTTTAAAAATTTATTACCTAAAACTGTTGAAGATATAGATGGACTAAAGGAAGAATTATCTTGTCTAACAAAAGAAAGAGATAATATAGAAAAAATCATTAAGGATACTTTAAATAAATGTAATGGGTTATTACATACTAATGAAGATCTTTCAATATACGTTTTACTTGAGGATCCAAATGTTTTTAAACGATTCAACGTTCCAGTAAGAGCATTAACACCAACAAGTGGCACAATGTTATTGATATTAAATCCAATTGCTACTGATTTTACAACATTTTTGCCGTATACAGTTGGGCATGAGTATCATCATAGTGTTGCTATGCATAACATAGAAAAAATGACTTTAGTAACACAACTTATGTCTGAGGGTAAAGCTGAAACTTTTGCACATATTCTTTTTCCAGATGTAAAATCAAAACTGTCAGATAAATTAAACGAAAATGAAGAATACAAGGTATGGAATGAGATTAAAGATAATATTTCAAGTGAAGATGTTAATTTAATAAGCAAGATTTTAAATGGAGGTAAAGATGAAGTATCATTATTTGGTGGATACAGACTAGGGTATGAGATTGTTCAAGAATTCGTGAATAAGAATCCAAACGTTAATGTAAATGAATGGACTAGTATGAAGGCTGAAGATATCCTTGAAAAAAGTGGATATCCTAAAAAATGGAATTGATATTTAACAACGCCTAACACACCATTAAAGTTCGCTTTGGCTAAATTAGGGTAAGTTCTTCGTAGCAGGCAAAGCACATTCTTTCGCCAAGCGAGGTCTCGCTAGGGCTCAAGAACGTCTTTAATGGATAAACGTTAGACGTAATTACATCAAGCTTTTTGTAGTTATTTAAGGTTTGGCCATTTTAAAGTTACGCTGTAAAGATGTAATAGAATAGACAAGGAGACT
>JAJYBA010000162.1 GCA_021779235.1 Bacillota bacterium | reverse complement strand
AAACAGTCTATTAAAAATATACTTATAAATGACTTCTATAAAGGGATAGTAACACATGGAGATATAAGAAAAGAAGGTAATCAGCCTGTTATAATAAATAAAATAACATTTGGAAAAGTTCAAAGCTTATTATTAAAAAACACAAATTTAAAAGATTAAGGAGTGTGGGGATGTAATGGCAAATAAAGAAAGCAAGCTTGAAAGGCTTAAGCTCATTAGACAGAAGCAAATACTTCAGGCAAGAAAAAGCTTTTGGCAATACAATAAGACTATATCCCCGGACTTTTATAAAGATGATAGGGAATATCTGTTTATATTAAGTAATACACTTCAAGCGCTATATGAAGAAAGAATAATAAAGCAGCCACCAGAAATAGCATGGAAGGTAGTTGACAGTGTAGAGGGCTTAGAAAATTATATAGTTTGTAAAAAATTAATGATGAATCTACCTCCTCAGCACGGTAAATCAAGAACACTTGTAAACTTTGCAGATTGGGTATTTGGAAAGAATCCTAAAGAAAAAATAATCACTTGTAGTTATAATGATTCAACTGCAAGTGATTTTTCACGTTATACAAGGGATGGGATATCAACAACTAAGATTGAGGAACTAGATATTGTTTACAGTGATATCTTCCCAAATACAAAGATAAAGCAAGGTAATGCTAGTTTTGAGAAGTGGGCTTTAGAAGGTCAACACTTTTCCTACCTGGGTGCAGGTATTGGAGGTTCTATTACCGGTAAGGGCGGAACAATATTATTAGTTGATGATGCTGTTAAGGATGCAGAGGTCGCATTTAATGAAAGTGCATTAGATAAAATATGGCTTTGGTATACAGGTACTTTCTTATCGAGGGTTAGTGCAGAAAATGGAGAGCCTATAGAAATTGTTAATATGACAAGATGGGCTGCTAAAGATATCTGCGGAAGAATCTTAGATGGAGCTGAAGCTCATGAGTGGTATGTCCTCAAGATGGAAGCTTATGACACTGTAAATCACAAAATGTTATGTGAACAGGTTTTATCTAAGAAGAGATATAATAGTTTAAAAGTAAATATGGACTCATCAATCTTTGAAGCTAACTATCATCAAAAGCCTGTAGATATCAAAGGAGTCCTATATAAAAAGCTTAAGACTTATACAATATTACCTCCATACTTTGAACAGATTATTAGTTATACTGATACAGCTGATGAAGGGTCAGATTATCTTTGTTCTATTGTTGCTGGCTTATACCAGGGAGAAGCTTATATCTTAGATGTGTACTATACTCAAGATGGTATGGAGGTAACAGAGCCTAAGACTGCTGAGTTCTTTGTAAATAACAAAGTTAATTTATCAGTTATAGAATCAAATAATGGCGGTAAAGGATTTGCTCGTAATGTATCGAAAGCTATTTGGCAAATGTTTAAAACTAAATCTGTTGTTGTTAAGTGGTTCCATCAAAGTCTTAATAAGATGGGAAGGATACTAACAAATAGTACTTTTGTTATAAGTCATGTTTATTTCCCTGAAAGATGGAGAGATAAATGGCCAGACTTCTATAGAGCTATTACATCTTATCAAAAGGGTGGTAAAAATAAAAATGATGATGCTCCGGATGCGTTAACTGGTATTGCTGAGATATGTCAAAAGAAAAAAATCAAACTACATGATACAGAGAATAAAACAGAGGATCAGCAGAAAAAGCCAAAGCGTAGAAAGAGAAGAGGTCTTTATTAAGGGGTGATAAAAATTGAAGAATAAGGTTACTGCCAAAGTAATAAAAGCAAGTGGTGATAAAGTGTTAGGTTCACATGCGGTTCAACCGGAGACAACAGCATTTACTGATATTCTTGAACCTCCGTATAATAAGAAAAACTTGCTTGAAATGAAAGAACAAAGTAGTATATTACAACAATGCATAGAGGCGTATAAACAAAATATACCTGGGTTCGGTGCTGTTTTAAAATATAGAACAGATGAATCGAAAAAAGAGACACCAGAGATGAAAGCTGAATGGGATAAACTGCAGGAGCTTATTAAATATTTTAATTTTGAAAAGTCTTTTGAAGATGTATGGAAAGATGCAATAGATGATAGAGAATCTTGTGGTGAAGGATATATTGAAATTTTAAGAGATGGTACTAATATGCCAGTAGGTGGAGAAGTAGTTGATACTACAACTATAAAAGCAACTAAGCTTGGAAACACTATTGAAGTTAAATATATTAGAGATGGTAAGATTTTTGTAAGAAAAAAACGTTTCAGAAGATTTGTTCAAGAAATAAATAATAAAAAAATTTACTTTAAAGAGTTTGGGGATCCAAGGATTTTAAACTGTGAAACGGGTGAGTATGAAGAAAACATCACAGAGGGGAAACAAGCAACAGAACTTATTCAGTTAAAAATAGGGAATAAAGCCTACGGAGTTCCTCGATGGATCGGTTGTACAGTGTCTATGATTGGGACAAGAAAAGCTGAAGAACTTAATTATAATTATTTTAAACAAGGTAGGCATACACCAATGGCCATACTTGTTAAAAATGGTATTCTTTCAGAAGACTCAGAAGCAGCACTTGCAGATTATGCGGCAAGCGTTGAAGGCTCAGACAACGCACATAAATTTTTATTATTAGAAGTTGAAGCACTCACTGATGATGAATCGTTAAGCTTAAGTGATGATGATAGTAAAAGTAAAACAGATATAGAAATAAAGGATTTGGCTGGAATGCTTCAGAAGGATGCTCTTTTTCTTGATTATGATGAAGCTACTAGAAAAAAAGTGCAAAGTTCTTTTAGGCTTCCTGATATCTATGTAGGTAGAAGTAATGATTTTAATAGAGCTACAGCAGAAGCTGCCATTGAAATAACAGAAAAGCAAGTATTCATTCCTGAAAGAAAAAGCTTGGCTTTTATAAATAATAATTATTTATTTAATTGTTATGATTTTAAGTTTGTAGACTTGGGATTTAATAATCCAGATATCTCTAATACAGAAGATAAGGCGCGTATGCTCGAAGTACTTAACAGTATTGGCAGTGTTGCACCTAACGATTGCAGGGATGAAGTAGGAAAAGTCCTTGGTAAGTCACTTGAAAACTTTGATTTAGAAGAAGCCAATTTACCTCTTACATTAAAGGATAATACTAGTGGTGAGGTAGTCCCCTTTCTTAAGTCACATGGAAACAATAATAGTGATTTAATAAATATATTAAAAGACCTTCGAGATGTTGTGGAGGATATGGAAAATGGACAAAGTAAGTAAATTATTGAAAGCAATAGACAAGATTATTAAAGAGGAGGAAATAGACCTTACAGAGGAACTTGCAGAGTTCGAGGGTGTAGATATTGTTGTTAAAGCTATAGATGATTATGAAAAAAAGATAGCTAAGTTATTAAGAAAACAGAAAAAACATTTTACAAGTGGAATTAATGAATATATAGCTAAGGATGTATCATTAAAAGATTTAATCAATTATGTAATGGAAGACTTGACAGCAACTGACACTTTTACAGACGATATGGAAGGTATAAACAACAGTTTCTTTAATAAGATAATAAAAGAATTATGCAAAGAACTTATGAATGCAATCGATAAGGATGTTCCTTTTGAGATATTTTCTGAGAAAACTACAGAGTGGATTAAGTCGTGGTCAAAGGATTTAGCAAAACTCATGAAATTAAACACTCACGAATCTATAGGAAAAATTCTTAATGATGCGCTTGAAAATGGCGAGGGAATACCCAAAATTGTAGATAAGCTTAAGGAGCTTCCGGACTTTGATAGAAATAGAGCAAAGACTACAGCAATTACTGAAATGTTAACAGCTCATTCAAGGAGTCAATGGGAAAGTTATATGCAAAGTCCAGTGGTTACAGAGAAAACATGGAAGCATTCAGGTAGCAAGGGAATAAA
>JAJYBA010000161.1 GCA_021779235.1 Bacillota bacterium | reverse complement strand
AGGAGACCACATTGACATGAATGTTGAATTAATCACTCAAGTAGCAATGGATGAAGGATTAAGATTCGCAATCAGAGAAGGTGGAAGAACAGTAGGTTCAGGAGTTGTTACTTCAATAGTTAAATAACATAAATAGAAAATCACAATTAATTTAAGCATAAAATAGGGCTAGGCTTTATGCCTAGTTCCTAGAAAATAAAACATGCATGTTGAATTAGAAGTGAAAGGAACGTTTAATGAAAAAACACCTTGAACTAATTGATTGACATATGTATTAAGTTGTGATAAATTGTTTAAGTAAAATAAAAAACGCTAAAGATGGCGTAATGCATATTAAGCATGAGCTTTCTTAAATAGATGGAAAACCGGGAGGTGTAGATTGTGAGAGTAAAAGTAACTTTAGCATGTACTGATTGCAAACAGAGAAATTACAATACAATGAAAAACAAAAAAAATAACCCAGATAGAATTGAAATGAAGAAATACTGTAAGTTCTGCCACAAACATACACTTCATAAAGAGACAAAATAATACAGCATAAAACACAAAACGTTGGGGGATGTGAATAAAATGGCTGTTAATGGGAATGTTAAAGTAAAGGAAAAATCAAACCAAAAAGGAATAGTGAAGTTTTTCAAGGAACTTAAGGCAGAGGCGAAAAGAATAACTTGGCCTTCAAAAAAAGATATTAAAAAGGCGACTATTGCAGTGGTAAGTTTTTCTTTTCTTTATGTAATCTTTGTAGGTTTGTTGGATTATGGTTTTGATAACCTCGTTAAACTAATCTTTAAATAAGGTAAAAAAAGGAGGTAGGGGACGGAGCACTCCACCCCTTGAGCTATGGCAGATAAAGCTAAATGGTATGTAGTACATACATATTCTGGTTATGAAAATAAAGTTAAAGCCAACCTAGAAAAAGCAATTGAAAATAGAAATCTTGAAGAATATGTACACGATATTCAGGTTCCTATGGAAGAACAAGTTGAAGTAAAGGATGGAAAGAAAAAAATAACTTTTAAAAAAGTATTTCCAGGTTATGTAATGGTTAAAATGCTTATGACAGATGAATCTTGGTATATAGTTAGAAATACCAGAGGTGTAACAGGATTCGTAGGACCAGGATCTAAGCCGGTGGCTCTTACTGAAGATGAAGTTAGAACTATGGGGATATCAGAAAAAACTATAGTTGTTGACTACGAAATAGGTGAGAACATTCAGGTAACATCTGGACCGTTAGAAGGATTTGTTGCTCTGATACAAGAAATTCATTTAGAAAAGCACAAAGTTAAAGCACTTATAAATATGTTTGGCAGGGAAACTCCTGTTGAACTAGAATTTAATCAAATACAAAAATTAGACTAGGTACTAAGTGGGAGGATTTTTAATCCGCATAACCACAATATAGGAGGTATAAACTCATGGCTAAGAAAATAACAGGAATGATAAAACTTCAACTTCCTGCAGGAAAAGCTACTCCAGCACCACCAGTTGGTCCAGCACTTGGACAACACGGTGTTAATATCATGGGATTCTGTAAAGAATTCAATGCAAAAACTGCTGATCAAGCAGGCATGATAATACCAGTAGTAATAACAGTATATCAGGATAGATCTTTTAGTTTCATATTAAAAACTCCACCAGCAGCTATATTATTAAAGAAAGCAGTTGGTTTAGAAAGTGGTTCAGGAGTTCCAAACAAAACTAAAATTGCTACAATTTCTAAAGATAAAGTAAGAGAAATTGCAACAATAAAGATGCCAGACTTAAATGCAGCATCAATTGAAGCTGCTATGAGTATGATAGCTGGAACAGCAAGAAGTATGGGAATAGTTGTAGAAGAATAATTTTTAATTAATTCGGTGGGAGGTAAAAACCGTTTGTACCACGAAGGAGGATACCAATATGGGAAAAAATTACATAGAGAGTGCTAAACTTGTTGACAAGAACGCTCTATATACACCAGTAGAAGCTATGGAACTTGCGGTGAAGACATCTAAAGCTAAATTTGATGAAACTATAGAACTTGCTGTAAGACTTGGTGTTGATCCAAGACATGCAGACCAACAAGTTAGAGGTGCAGTAGTGCTTCCTCATGGAACAGGTAAAACAGTTAGAGTTTTAGTTTTTGCTAAAGGCGATAAAGCTAAAGAAGCAGAATTAGCAGGAGCTGATTTTGTTGGATCTGATGAACTAGTTGATAAGATCCAAAAAGAAAATTGGTTTGCATTTGATGTAGTTGTTGCAACTCCAGACATGATGGGTGTTGTTGGTAAGTTAGGTAGAGTATTAGGACCTAAAGGATTAATGCCAAATCCAAAATCAGGAACAGTAACATTTGATGTTTCTAGAGCAATAGCTGAAATCAAAGCTGGTAAAGTTGAATATAGAGTTGACAAAACTTCTATAGTTCACGTACCACTTGGAAAAAAATCTTTTGGTGCTGAGAAATTAGTTGAAAACTTCCATGCTTTAATGGAAGCAGTAGTTAAAGCTAAGCCAGCAGCAGCTAAAGGACAATATTTGAAATCAGTATCAGTTTCAAGCACTATGGGACCTGGATTAAAAATTAATCCAACTAAAGTGTTAGACTAGTATTGACAAAACAATTTAAGTGTGATACAATACTTAAAGTAAAATAGATAATATTCCGTAGATAGTAGGTGCGAAAGCGTAAAAGACAACATGCCTACCGAGGATTCCAATAAATGTACTTGTGTACGGATATTAGGTCTCTTCGCGTCTGCGGAGAGACTTTACTTTTTATAAAGCAGTTAAAAACTGTGAGGAGGTGGATACACAGTGTTAAGCAATAACAGACAATTAAAAGAAGCAAAAGTAGCAGAAATAAAAGAAAAATTAGAAAAAGCTCAAGGTGTAGTACTTAGCCAATATCAAGGTCTAAATGTAGAAGAAGATACAGAACTAAGAAAGAACCTTAGAGAAGCTGGAGTAGAATATAAAGTTTACAAAAACACTTTAGTTACTCTAGCAGCTAGAGAATTAGGAATTGAAGGTATAGTAAGTCATCTACAAGGACCTATTTCAATAGCTTTTGGATATGAAGAACCAACTGTTGCAGCTAGAGTTTTAAATGAATTTGCAAAAACTCATAAAAAATTAGAGCTTAAAGCAGCTATAATCCAAGGTGAAGTATTCGATGGTGCTCAAGTTAACGAGCTTGCATCAATACCACCAAGAGATGTTCTTATTGCAAAATTACTTGGAAGCTTCAAAGCTCCATTATCAAATCTTGCATACTTATTGAACTCAATTAAAGAGCAAAAGGAATCAGCTGAATAATATTTTCAATATTAGGTTGTAATACATAGCTAATAACTTTAATTGATTCAAATTTTGTCTTAAATTAAGGCAAATAAGCCTTTTGTGAAGGCGAATACAAAAATATATATATGAAAAAAATTCGGAGGTGCATTTATAATGACAAGAGAAGAAATTATTCAAGCTATAAAAGAAATGAGCGTTTTAGAATTAAATGAATTAGTAAAAGCTTGCGAAGAGGAATTTGGCGTAAGTGCTGCAGCACCAGTTGCAGCTGCAGGAGCTGTTACAGCTGCTGTTGAAGAAAAAACTGAATTCGACGTAGTTTTAACTAGTGCAGGAGCTAACAAAATTAAAGTAATTAAAGTTGTTAGAGAATTAACTGGATTAGGATTAAAAGAAGCTAAAGATATAGTTGATGGAGCTCCTAAAACATTAAAAGAAGCTGTAACTAAAGAAGATGCTGAAAGCATAAAAGCTAAATTAGAAGAAGCTGGTGCTGGAGTAGAAATAAAATAATTTCAATATAAAAAGGGGTGCTTTTACATAAGAGTACCCTTTTTTTAAAATGTTATGTTGACATAGAATTATAATTATGATAATATAGCATAATGCACTGGAAATTAGTAG
>JAJYBA010000160.1 GCA_021779235.1 Bacillota bacterium | reverse complement strand
AATGAACTCGTTCAGTATAAACCAGAATTTTTATCAGGCTTTTTAGCTGAAAGATATAGCGTAGATTTAAAATCAGGTTGGAAGTTAGCTGAAGAAACAATAGAAAGTGATTTAAGATTTCAGATTCAGCGTCAGATAGGTGGAGATGAAGTGAGAAGTTTAAGAGTTTCAACCGCCTACGATGCTATAAAGTTTAAGCATATTTTACTTCCTATATGGATTTCTGCCTATATGTATAAGAGTAAAGTGTACAGATTCATGATAAACGGACAAACTGGTGAGGTTGATGGTGAATCCCCAGTTAGTATTATAAAGGTGCTATTATTAATTTTAGGTATTGTAGCCATTATTGGTGGAGCATATTTCTTTTTTTCGAATATGTAGGGAGAAGATGATTCAGAATAACTGGTTCTTGGGACTAATGCATTTGGATTTATTATATATTATAGATTCTGTACTGAATCTATAATAGCATTAGCTAAATAATGTGGGCAAAGAAGCACTTAATCTATTAAATAGATTAAGTGTTTCTTTACATAGCTAAGCTTCTTTTATTATTTCAACCACCATTTTAGCTGAATTTATTAAGTCTTCTATAGGTATAAATTCTTCTAGGGTATGAGCCTTTTCCATTCCTACGCTTAAGTTAACTGCCTTTATACCATTTGCATTTAATATATTTGTATCACTTCCGCCACCTGTAGAAATAATAGAAGGTTCAATTTCCATTCTAGTGAATACTTTTTTTAGAAGAGTTACTATTTCATCGTTTTCATCTACATTAAAAGCACTATACATTCTTTGAATTTTAATTTCAACTTCTGTATCAAAGTCAGCTGCAGCCTGCTTAAACATGTCCACCATATGCTTTGTTTGTGCATCTAACTTAGTGTTATCTAAGCTTCTGGCTTCTGCGTGTATTTCAAGTTCGGGCATAACTATATTGGTTGCTATACCGCCTTTAATAATGCCTATATTAGCTGTAGTTTCTTCATCTATTCTTAATAGCTTCATTTTTTCAATAGCTCTAGCAGCAACCATGACTGCACTAATACCTTCTTCAGGGCATACGCCAGCATGAGCTGGTTTACCTTTTATTTTAATCTCTATGCTATCTTGAGCTGGTGCCTTAACTATTATTTTTCCAGGAGCACCACCCCCATCTAATACGAATGCAAAGTCTGCATTTATCTTAGAGTAATCTAAGTACTTGGCACCGAATAGTCCGCCTTCTTCCCAAATAGAGAATACAATTTGTATATCTCCATGATCTATATTATTTTCTTTTACTATCTTTACAGCTTCCAATATAGCAGCTATACCGCCCTTGTCATCAGAACCTAATACTGTAGTTCCATCACTTTTAATTATTCCATTGGCTTCATCTATAATGGGTTTGATTCCTTGCCCAGGGTTAACTGTATCCATATGGGCACTGAATAATATAGGTGTTCCTGGTCTAGTTCCTTTTAATGTAGCTATAATATTTCCTGTTTCTCCACCAGCTGTAACCCCAGCATCATCAATATAGACTTCAAAATCTAACTGTTCCAACTTGTTTACTAAAACTTTAGCTATAGTACCTTCTTTGCAGCTTAAACTATCAATTTTTATTAATTCTAAAAATTCCCCTATTAATCTTTGTTTATTTACCATTAAATATACCTCCAAAAAATCATTATTTTATTAACAATCTGTAGTTTTGTGAACTATTTTTAACGCGTTAATATGTTTATTTTTATAAAATATTGAGATGGTAATTATTATACTATGTGTTAATATATATAGTATAAGTAAAATTTGTCATATTTAAAAGTGACAGTTTTCTTTAAATATTAGGGTACAGAAAGGATGAATATTTTGTTTTCATTTAATCCACTCCTGGAGAATACAGCTAACAAGGCAATTTATTATCAATTGTATGAGTATATAAAAAAAGAAATTATGAATGGAAATATTAAAGGTCAAAGCAAATTACCATCACTGAGAAAATTATCAGAGCATCTTCATTTAAGCAAAAATACCATTGAGGCAGCTTATCAACAACTTGTCGCTGAAGGATATATCGAAAGTATTCCTAAGTCTGGTTATAGAGTTGAGGATTTCAATACTAACTTACATGAAGTATCACAATCTTTTAACGATATACCCATTAAATCTGAAAATCTGATTGCTACAGAGAATTATAGGTTTAGCTTAGCCCCTAGTTATGTAGATAAGACATGTTTCAATTTAGATATTTGGAAGAAATTATATAATTCTATTTTAAATGAGGAATTTGAAAGCCTCTTGTCCTACGGTGAGCCACAGGGAGAGTATGAATTACGTGAACAAATTGCAAAATATATATATGAAAATAGAGGTGTGCACTGTCAGCCTAATCAGATTATTGTTGGTGCTGGAACACAATATTGTTTAAGCCTAATTTGCCAAATGCTTAAGCCTAACTATAATTGTATAGCCATGGAAGATCCCGGAAGTAACTGGATTAGATTTATATTTGAAAGGCATCAATTCCATATTGAACCTGTTGCAGTTCAGGAACATGGAATAGATATACAACAACTAGAAGCTGGCAATAGTAAAATTGTTTTTGTTACTCCTTCTCATCAATTTCCAAAAGGTGTTGTCATGTCTGCAAAGAATAGATTGCAACTTTTAAATTGGGCTGAAAATAATAATGGTATTATCATTGAAGATGATTATGACAGTGAAATGAGATTTACAGGTAAACCAATTCCCTCATTAAAGAGTTTGGATAAAAATAACAAGGTAATATATCTAGGTTCTTTTTCTAAAATTTTCTTGCCAACTCTTCGTATAAGCTACATGGTACTTCCTCAGTGGTTGCTGGATTTATATTTAGAGCAATACATAATGTATGAGCAGACTTGTTCAAAGTCAAATCAAAAAACTTTGGCACGCTTTATGAAGGAAGGTTATTGGCAAAGCCATATTCGTAAAATCAGAAGACATTATCTAAGCAAATACAATACTATAACTAAAGCAATTCATACACATATGAAAGGCAACGTTAACTTAATAAGCAGTGGTGCTGGTCTCAGGGTTATTTTGGAGATTAAAACTAATCTTTCTGAAGCAAAAATAGTTAGTTCTGCAAAAAATGCTGGCATTAACATATCTCCTGTTTCAGAATATTATATGGTACGTAGCAATTATAACCAGGATGAGCATATTAAAGTAATGCTTTCATATAGAGGAATTCCTATAGAAGACATTGAACCAGCGATTAAAACTCTAAGTAATATATGGTTTAATCAAATATAAAATATTGGATAGTAGATTTAATTGGAGCTTAGACAGAGACCTCTGTATTTGCACTAAATATATCTACCTGTAAGAGATAAAGTAATTTTTTCGTTTTCAAAATCTGAAAGACTAATATTTGTATATTATTATAGGATTCTATGGGTTTAGTGTTATAATTATTATATAGATTATTACCTTTATAGGTATTCAATTAATATCTATAAACTAGGAATTATAGTTCACTCCAACACTGATGATACTTATTTCGTTGCCCAGATGCTCAAGGAGAGAATTCAGGCTGCTATGCATTCAGTGCGAGCATAAACGCAAAAAAATGTGAATATGGTTGAAAAATTGAGTGGATCGTTTTACTAGGGTAGCTTAAAAAAATATGTGGAGGTTTTTTTATGAAAGTTGCATTTACTACTATTGAAGTGAAAGATTTAGAAGGTTCTGTTGATTTCTATACAAAAGTATTGTGTCTTAAGGAAGTTAAGAGATTTAGCCCAAGTCCAGCAATGAAATTTGTGTTTGTTCAAGGAGAAGATGGAGGAATTATTCAGCTTGCTGAAAATTCTAATGCTCCAAAAGAAATTGCTACTGGAACTCATCCCCTAAAGGCAGTTGGTATAGCAGTTGA
>JAJYBA010000019.1 GCA_021779235.1 Bacillota bacterium | reverse complement strand
CACATGGATGCATAAGACTTGCCATTGATGATGCTAAATATATTTATACTACTATTCCTTTTGGAACAAGTGTCTCCATCCAATAGAAAGTGGATGGAGTCCACTTATACAAAAACCTTTTACAGCATATATTTTTTTGTGTGAAAAATTTGCACAAATATTTTTTCTTAAAGTTATCCCCAATTTTAATTTAAAAATTAATTCATCCACAGAAACCATGCACATTTGTTATAAAGTCTTCAAATCATCATCTTCGATACCACAATATTAACGACTTCATTAGAAAATATGTACACTCCCACTTATAGAAGTAATGGACCTTGCTTCTGAAATGTCGTTAACTATTTATTTTCCATAAAACTTATCCATATATTCTGCAAATCTACTTCTAATGAACCCTTCCACTTCTTCTATGCTGTGTTTTTTACTTCTTACACAATTGTGAGCTATATCCTCGCAAATATAGCATTTTCTCATTCCCAAACCGAATTCCTCGCGACTAATACTTCTACCTTTCTCATCATATACATCTAAGTCTACACATCTTCCTAAAATGTGATTGTCTTCTATATTAAGTGCCATTAATTTAATATCTCTTGCATCCTTTTTTATAGACATAATCACAAGGGGCCCTTCTGCTGTTGTGGTCATTATTTTATAATGAATAGAATAGGAAAATATCTCACAAATTATTTGCTCCATAATTTTAGTTATTTCTTGTGAAAAATGATTGTCTTTGTTTACTCCCGGATAGTTCACTCGAATAACTAGTATTGGCATTTCATACTGCTTAACTAGCCTTTCTTGATACTCAACTCTTTTTTCTCTTCCTAACAATATATCTTCTGCTGTATACATATCATATTAATGTGGAGAATCGCTAAATCTAATTTTCCCCATTATCTCCTTTCCTACCGTAGTATTTAAAAACTCCCATGTTGAACTAGGAACTATATGTTCAATCTGATCTATTTGCCCTTCCTTAATTAGTTTTCTAACTTTTGAAGCACTTATAATATCATTCATAAATGCTTTTCTTTTTACTTCTACAACTTCTACTCCATATATAGGTAGAATTTCCTTCAAAGAGTCATTGTAACCTCTTGTAACCTTACAATATGGCTCCTCTCCTATGAATCTTTTAGTTATATTTAGAATTTCACAAAAATATCTCCCAAAAATTGATGCATCTAATGTAGTATATGCCTTAAGTATCTCATCTTCTTTTCTTAAAAAATAGGATGGGAAAGTAGCCTGAGAAATAATGTATTCGCCGCCTTTAACCACCTGCACATTATTTAAATGAGAAACACCTTCTTTGACCATATCATATCTATATTTAAATGGAAATGAGGATTTATCTTCCTCAACTATAAATACTAGTACCTCTTCACTTTGTATAGCGGCCTCTTCTATCAAATACTTATGTCCTAAAGTGAATGGGTTACAATTCATAACTAAAGCTGACTTCTTAGTGCTTATATCTATATTATATTCCTTTTGCATATCCTCTAAATATTTTTTTATGTCATATATTCCACTCTCAAGTAGAGCTACATTTTCTATTTGATGTATGAGTTTGTACCCTAGTGACGTAAATATATCCGTATTTTCTACCTTAGTAAATATAAAACTATGGTAAATTCCTTCCTCAAAAAGCTTATCTGATATTGCCCCCATAAGTGTAGCGGATACCCCTTCACCTCTTAACTCATTTGAAACTGCAAAACATTTAAATACGTTTCTTGCCTTAGAACAAGTTGCTTTAATCTCTTCATTTTGCCTAATAACGACAGTATAATCCACGTTATCATCAAGTTTAAGCTCAAAGGTTTGTAGAAAATCTTTTACTGCTTTTACTTGTTCTTCATCCTTCAGATTAATCCTCTCAACGTTAAATCCATACATATAAATCCTCCTATGCAAGTTACTAATACACCCTAAGGCATACTCTCTTTACACTCTATTATATATTTATTAAGGAGCAAAAGCTAATATTTATAGTTTTTGCCTTCAATGTTTTTGCGGTATAGTATTATAAATAAAATAAAGCTGAAAATTATTATTTTCAGCTTTATTTTATATCTTATAGCGGTCTTCTAACTACATCAATTACCGAACCATCTCTATATTCTATAACAGCAACTATGTCCTCTGAAAGCTCTATAGCTTTAGGTTTTCCCGTCATTTTTTCAGCTATTGCTTTTAACTCTTCAATAGTCATTATAGGAAGATTAGTCTGTTTTAATTTTTCAATTAAATCCTGTCTTCTAGGATTAACAGCTATTCCTCTTTCTGTAACAATAACGTCAATGCTTTCTCCTGGAGTTGTTACTGTAGTTACACTATCCTTTATAATTGGAAGTCTCGCTTTCATCAATTGTGTAACAATTATTGTAAGCTTAGCTCCCGCTGCTGTATCACTGTGACCACCGGAACCTCCCATAATAGTACCATCGGAAGCTGTAGTAACATTTGCATTAAAGTTTGTGTCCATTTCTGTAGCACCTAAGATAACTATGTCTAAGTTGTTTACAACTGCACCTTTGTTATCTGGATTTCCGTACATAGAAGCAGACATTCTTTGATGTTTATGAGTTCTTACATAAGATTGTACTGCCTGTAAATCAAAGCATTGTACATCAAATAAGCTTCTAAACAATCCTTCTTCAAACATATCCACAATATATCCAGTTATTCCACCTGAAGCAAAGCTTCCTACTATACCATGTTCTTTCATGTAATTTCTAAGTTCTGCAGCTACAGCTAGGGAAATTCCACCTGCACCTGTTTGGAAGGACATTTCATCCTTAACAAGACCGGTTGCTACCATAACCTCATTGGCCATTTTAGCTATTTTAAGTCCTACTGGATCTTTAGTGATTTTTGTTGTTCCAGATACTATTCCTGCTGGATCACCAATGGAATCTACCTTTACAACATAATCTACATATATCTGACTAATTTCTATTGGACAAGTTGGGTAAGGAACTAAATTATCAGTTACTGCTACAACTCTGTCTGCGCATTCTGCATCAGAGACTGCATAACCCAAGGCTCCACAAGCTGATTTACCATACAATCCATTAATGTTTCCATAGGTGTCAGCTGTAGGTGCTGCAATGAAAGCTACATCTATATGTAAATCTCCACTTTCTATTGCCCTAGATCTTCCACCATGAGTATGCATTGTTACTGGTGTTTTTAATAATCCTCTTGAAATTTCTTGTGCCACAGGACCTGACATATAGTTAGTCACTATTTTAGTTACTACACCATTTTTAATATGCTGAATCAAAGGTGCGTGATTTGGGAAAATAGAGCTTACTGCAACAGTGATATCTTTTATTCCTCTTTCTGCAATAGCAGCCACTACCAAATTCAATACATGATCACCATTTCTTAAATGATGGTGAAAAGAAATAGTCATGCCATCCTTCAATTGAACTTTTTCTAAAACTTCCTCTATACTATTTAAAACTTTTTCATCATTTGGAGTTACTGAGTTTACTTTTACTTCCCTTTTTACCTTCACACCTGTATGTTCAAATGCACCTTCAAAAGGAGTTACTTTTCCATAGCCTTCTATATATTCAGGTATTTCTCTGCCTAATATATTTTTCATCATTATCACCTCAATTAACTAATCCACTAAAGTAGTTTTCTTTAAAACTTTTATATAAGACCTAAAAGCTTTGCAAGCTCTACTGTGTTTTTAGCTCTATTTATAATTGGAGCATCTACCATCTTACCATCTAAGGAGAATACTCCTTTTCCTTCTTTTTCTGCTTCTTCCATAGCCTCAAGTATTCTCTTTGCATGTTTTATTTCTTCTGCAGTTGGAGCATATACAGAGTGAATGGTGTCAATTTGTCTTGGGTTTATTGCAGCTTTTCCAGTAAGACCTAAGCTTTTAGCTTTTCTAGTATCTTTCTCTAAGCCTTCAAAATCATTAGTATCTGTAAATGGAGTATCTATAGAATCCACCTTCATAGCTTTACAAGCAACTGCTACGCGATTTCTTGCATAGAAGACTTCTTCTCCTTCTTTTGTTCTCTTAATACCTAAGTCTGAAGTTAAATCCTCTCCGCCCAGTAGAATTCCTACTATTCTATCACAAGATTTTATTATGCTATAAACATTTTCAAGGCCATAGGCTGTTTCTACTAGGGGAATTAATTTTATACTTCCCTTTTCAAAGCCTTCTTCCTTTTCAATGCTTGTAAGCATTTCATCTATAGCTTCTAGTTCCTCTTCTGTAGCCTTTGGTATCATTAAGGTATCGGGCCTCACTCTTGCTATTACATCAATATCTTTTTTTGCAAATTCCGTAGTAAAGGGATTTACTCTTACTACTACTTCTACATTACTATAATCTACATTTTTTATTGCTTCTCTTACCAAAATTCTAGCGCTATCCTTCTCTGTTAAACTTACAGCATCCTCTAAGTCTAATATGATTGAATCTGCTCCAAGAATCCCTGCATTTTGAAGCATACCTGGATTGTTTCCTGGCATAAAAAGCATAGTTCTTCTCAACCTTTTCATACAAATCACCTCTTACTTAGCTCTATTTACAGCGGTCTCTATTCTCGCTTTAATTGTATAGTTTAATGCGCCTTTATCTTGAGCATTTACTATAACATTTTCTACTTGTAATTCCTTAAGTGTATCTAGTATTACTCTTTCTATTTCTTCTCCAAACTGTTTCATAACAATACTCTGAAGCTTTATTTCAATACCGCCCATAGGGTTTGGCATAAGCATTACATATATATCGTTAGATTCCATCGTTCCTGCTTTGGATGGTTTATTGATTTCCATGGTATCACCTCACACTAAACTTAAGTCGTTAAATTTATTTTACACTTTCTAAATAAGCATTTTGCCCTTGCTTGTATAAATTGTTACCTTCGCTATCTATTATTACAACTATAGGTAAGTCTTCTACCTCAAGTCTTCTGATAGCTTCAGAGCCTAAATCTTCATAAGTTACAATGTCTGCTTTTTTTACACATTTACCTATTAAAGCTGCTGCTCCACCAATGGCTGCAAAATATACAGCGCCATTTTTAATCATAGAGTCTACAACCTCTTGTGAACGAAGTCCCTTACCTATCATTCCCTTTAAACCTTTATCTAAAAGTTTAGGTGTATAGGCATCCATTCTATAACTAGTTGTTGGACCCGCTGAACCTAATGCCATACCTGGCTTTGCTGGTGTTGGTCCAACATAATATATAACTGAATCCTTAATATCTATAGGAAGTTCTTCTCCCTTGTCTATAAGCTCTACTAATCTTTTATGAGCTGCGTCTCTAGCCGTATATATAACTCCAGATAATAACACACTATCTCCAGCTTTTAAATCTTTAACTTTCTCTTGTGTAAGTGGCGTAGTAATTCTTTTTTCCATAAGATTTCCCTCCCCTTATAACTCTGCTTCAGCATGTCTTGCAGCATGACAGTTTATATTTACCGCCACTGGTAGACCTGCTATATGAGTTGGATAAGTTTCAATATTAACAGCTAATGCCGTAGTTCTTCCACCAAAGCCTTGTGGTCCTATACCTAACTTATTTATTTCCTCTGTAAGTTCTTTTTCAAGTTCTGCATAATAAGGATTTGAATTTGGCTCTTCTGTAGGTCTAATGGCTGCTCTTTTAGCAAGATTCGCTGCTTTATCAAAAGTTCCACCTATACCAACGCCTACAATTATTGGCGGACATGGGTTAGGACCAGCTTCCTTTACTACTTTTAGAATAAACTCTTTAACTCCATTAATTCCATCTGATGGTTTTAACATTTTAATTTGACTCATATTTTCTGAACCAAAGCCCTTTGGTGCAACAGTTATTTTTAGTTTATCTCCTGGAACTATATTATAGTATATAACTGCTGGAGTGTTGTCTTTAGTATTTACTCTATCTATTGGGTCTTTAACCACTGATTTTCTTAAAAAGCCTTCTTCGTATCCCGCTGCTACACCTTTATTAATAGCTTCTTCAAGACTGCCATCTACTATGTGAACATCTTGACCAAGTTCTATGAATACACAAGTCATACCTGTATCTTGGCACATTGGCATTTTTTCATTTTTAGCTATGTCTGCGTTTATTAAAATTTTATCTAATACGCCTTTAGCTATCTCCCAAGTTTCCTTTTCTTTAGCCTTTAATAATTGATTTCTTACATCATCGGAAAGATAGTAATTAGCATCTATACATAAATTTCTAACGGTTTTTGTTATTTCTGCTACATTTATTTCTTTCATTGTTATCCTCCTCAAAGTCAATATTTTAATATGGGAAAAGGCAGTTTAAACAAACCGCCTCTCTAGTCATCCCAAATTCATTATTTTTCTTATTTTTTTCTATTAACTAGAGCTATAACTCTATTCATTTCGTTGTTAACTATCATGTATCCTTCATCTACACCCATACCTGGTTTTGCTAGACATTGGTCTGCTCCACAAGCTATAGCTATATTTGTACAAACTTCAGCAGATCTGTTAGTTTCATTACATGTTCCACCACAGTATGCTCCTGCGCCTAGTTTTTTACAGTATAGTATTGATTCAATTATATTGTTAACTCCACCTAAGTCTGGTGTTTTTATTTGAAGCATATGACCTGCTTTATTATCAGCAAATAATACTACGTCTTCATATGTATTACACCATTCATCTGCAACTAACTCTACATTGATATTTCTATTGTCAAGTTCTGCAGTTAAATCTCTTAAAGCTTCCATTTGTCTTTCTCTGTGCTCAACGTCCATTGGTCCTTCAATTCTTAATTTGAATGGCTTTGCAGCTTCTTCTAAAGTTGCTATATAATCAGCCATAGCTTTTATATCATTGTTAAATGCAACTCCAATTGTTCCATATACATCTATGTGGAATACTGGATTATAATCTTCACTAGTTCTTAATTTTAATACTCTAGCACTTAACCACTGAACATAAGCAAGTAATTTTTCACCGTTATTACCTAATTTATCAGCAACATGGTTTATTAAAGCGTGAGGCATTACGTCTGCACCTTTTATAATCATTTTATCTGCGTTATCATATCTATCATCACCTGATTGTGTGAAAATAGGAATTCTTTTTATTTCAACGCCTGTGTTGTACTCATCTCTTACAACTTCAGCCATAGTTACTTTCTTAGCTTTAGCTACACCATCAAGTATAGCTTGAGTTACTCCATATCTGATTGCTGTATGAAGTCTTTGACCATTAACTAACATGTGATCAAACTCTTCTGCTAGTGCTTTAAAGCTTTCTAATTCTCTACCTATTAATTTTGGTGCTATCTCTTTTTCTATAACTGGTATAAAATCTTTTGCTAGGAATAATGGATCTCTTCCACCTGCTCCAGAATATTGTACTGCTGCACAATCTCCATGAGCTACTTGACCATCTTCAAGTACTAATAATACAGATATAGATTCTCCCGCTTGTCTTATGGATGTAAATCCTTCAGTTACTGCTTCACCTACATAAGTAAAACCATCATGTTCTGCACCTTTTTTTATAGCTCTTTGATCATCAAAATAAAATCCTGTTCTTCCAGCTGAACATACCACATCAATAATTTTCATAATATACCCTCCTGTATTCCTTATAAGTACTTAACAATTATCAATTGTTAAGCCTCCTGTATTCCTTATAAGTACTTAACAATTATCAATTGTTAAGCCTCCTGTATTCCTTATAAGTACTTAACAATTATCAATTGTTAAGCCTATCCTTCTATAGTTTTAAATTCTTTTAATTAAAACTCTATGCTTTATTAAGTATAAATCACTTACTTTATCACTTGTTTATATTAATTTTAACTTTATGAACTATTTATTTTCTGGTCGTCCTACTAACATTCCTTTTCCTACTGCGAATATATCATCTATAGTCATTTGGAAGCTTACATCTCTATTTTCGAATTTCGCCCTATCTTCAAGTTGTTTCAAATTGAAATTCTTTATTTCTTGTGTAAATGGAAGGTTTCCGAATTTTAGGTATCTTATTGCTCCATTATTATCTCTTGCAGGCATCATTTTACCAGCATTAAATTTACTTGGTGCAAATGGCACATCAATAATTCCCATTTCAAAACCTTTAACTGCTCCTATAGCTAGGTCGCCTTTTCCAATTTCATACATCTTATCTATCATGCACTTTGTCTCAGCTTTTATTACTTGCATCTCTGTGTTAAGTTCTGGAGACATAGGCATTTTTTGACCTCTCAATAAGTTTAAAGTCATCTTTGTAGCTTTTATTCCCTGAGCATTAGCTTCTTTAGTAGGAATTCCTATAGCTTCATGAGTAGTTTTAACTATTACTTTTGTTGCTCCTGCAAGTGCAGCTGTTGCAGCTCCTGTAGATATAACTCCATAAGCTTTTGCTTCATCTGAAGGGAAGCCTCCCATCCATTGATGCATTACTGTTGTTAAATATATATCTTTATATCCATTAGCTTTTAAGTATTCGTCGCATTGTTCTTCTAAAGCTCTTATAGCTGCTACGTCTTGTATTAAATTTCCACACTGACCATATCCAACTGTAATATTTTTAACTCCTTGCTCTGCAGCAAGTAAAGCCTCGATTATTGCAACTGCATTTGATGTACTAGGTGGAACTAAGGTTCCAGTTAATGGTCCAAAAGGTTCTCTGTTTATTGATATTCCTTGCTCTTCGTAGAATCCAACAAGTCTATCACAGTATTGCCAATCTAAAATTGTCTTTTGTAATGTTACACTTTTAGCATATGGAATATTGTAAGAAATACCGCCACCTTCATTTGAAGTCCAACCTGAAGCATGTGTTATTTCAGCCAGTAGCCTTCCATCTGGAGTACCGTGTCTTGATTCTAATGGAACATTTATTGCTTCAAAAACTTCTCTACAGCCTTTAACTCCATGGTTAACTCCAGGGAATCCGTTTAAAAGAGATCTTCCTGCTTTTATGCTTTCCTGAATTCCTATTTCACATTCATCATATCTATTTTGTCTAGTATAACTATCTATTGTTGATGGTAGTAAATCTGCTCCACCTTCCTGTTCCAAGAAGTTTAGTAATTCTATGTGCTTATCAATTAATGCAACACCTGCTCTTGGTTGTGCTAATGTTACGCCTTCTTCTTTAGCTTTTATTAATTTTTTTGCAAAGTTTTTGTGATCAGGAATTTTCTTATTGTATTCTATAGCTTCTTCTAAATCTACCTCTTTACCCGTTGGCCATTGGTTTAATACTTCTTTTCTAACCTCAAAGAACTCTTCATTTGTCCATTTTTTATTTCTTAATTCCACTGAAATTACCTCCTAGTAATTATACTTTCACTAAATACTTTTTCATAATTCTAACAGCTTTATCTGGATAGTGCTCTGACAATAATCCCATAGCCGATAATATATAAGTTTTATCAAGCAAATACATTGCATTACGTGGTTTTAAATACATTGGATTTTCTGTATCAAAAGCTCCTGCTTTTAAAATATCTTGTGGATTTTCACTGTGTACTAATACCCCGCCTGTACCTATAATATACTTTACTTCCATAAGATCTTTTCCTATTTGAGTATACATAGCTCCCATAGGGGTGTATACGCTTTCAATGGTACCCACATGTCGTTCCATTGATAACTCTGTGGCTACTTTAGCCATAGCCTCATCAAAATGTATTTCTTCCTTAGTTGTCGGAACCATCTTTATATGTTCTATTCTATATTTACAATTTGCATCAATATCAATCTTTCTCTCTGTGTCCCCTAGGTACTTTCTCATTTTTCTGCTACCAGCTGCTTCTCTAAGTGAAACTGCAGAATATCTCATACCAAGATCCCCTTCAACAGTTCTTTTAGCAAAAGGCTCTTCTAGCCCTCTTACGTTGACGCCTGCCTTAGTAGGTTCTCCATCTGCAATAGAATGTACATCTGTGGTTGCTCCACCAATGTCAACAATTATCAAATCTCCTAAACCACTTTCCTCATCGCTGCCTTCACTAAGTACCCTTGCAGCCTTTAACACAGCTGCTGGTGTTGGCATTAGAATACCTTTTACAAAATCCTCTGCATTCCTAAGACCCTTAGCATCTATTATTTTTTCCATAAAGACTTTTCTAATTTCTTCTCTAGCTGGTTCTACATTGAGTTCATTTAACTGTGGCATTACATTTTCTGTTATGCTAAAATACATTTTAGCCTTTGTAAATATCTCTCTTATTTCATCACTTGCTACCTTATTTCCAGCTACTACTATTGGTAGTTTAACTCCATTTTGAGCCAACATTTTTGCATTATGTATAATGCATTCCTTGTTGCCACCATTAGTTCCACCTGCAAGCAATATAATATCTAAATCTGAATTTTTAATTTCTTCAATTTCTGTCAAAGTTAATTCATAGCTATATACTTTTAATACTCTTGCTCCAGCCCCAAGTGCTGCTCTTTTGGCAGCTTCTGCAGTTAAATCTGGCACCAGGCCAATAGCTATCATTTTAAGACCTCCTGCAGCTGAGGAACATGCTAACTTATTAATAAAATTAACATTTTTGTCTTTTAACATTTGTTCTATTTTTGAATAAGCCTTTTCAAAGCCTATCATTATATCGTCTTCAATTGTTGTTATATCTTTAGCTGTTGCAATTATCTCTTCTTTGTCTATATCTACAGCAGTTAATTTCGTGTATGTACTTCCAAAATCTATAAGTAAATAGGCATCCACTTATATCACTCCTATTAATTTTATAATAATCCTAAACTTTCTCTTAAATCATGGATTGTTGTTTCTAATGTTGTTCCTGGTGGATATATTCTATCAAATCCCATTGCTTTAAATCTATTGTAGACTTCTTCCCAATTTTGTTTTCCTACAACTATGTTTCCACCTACAAGAAGCAATATACCATTTAATCCTGCTTCATCGCATTTCTCTCTCATGCCTCTACAATCGATTTCGCCATGACCATATAGTGAAGATACTATTATGGCATCTGCATTAGTTTCAACAGCTGCATTTATAAAATCTTCTTGTGGAGAAAGAACTCCTATGTTAATAACATTAAAACCAGCTTCCGTTAAAGCATAATCTAAAATCTTATTACCAACAGCGTGACAATCTGATCCTATTACTCCTAAAATTAAAGTCTTTTTTTCCATTTTTAAAAAGCCTCCTAAATATTTTTTTAAGATATTATTTTTTAAACTTTATTTCAATAATCTTTGACCTAAGCGCTTTTACTGAGCCATCATCTAGACTATATAGAAATTCAATTATTTCCTTATTGCCGGAATTTGCTCTTTTAACATCTTTATATCTTCCTGGGGATACTATCATCACATCTGACTTCGCAATTATATCCTTAAGCTCGTCATCATCTGTGGTATTGGAGTATTTTATATCAATTTCAGATAAGCCTGCATTTTCTAAAGCTCCTCTTATTTTAAACATAAATTCTTCAGACATGCATACAAATCCAAATTTTATATTTACACCATATCTAGCAATCTTAACTATTGGTTCTAAATTTGGAGTTATGGCAACTCCTAAGATCTCTTTATTAAGCCCAGTAGTCAAATTTGTAACTTCATTGATGTGATTGAAGGTGGTTATTATAAATTCTGCACTTTCAATCATGTCTTTAGTATCCTTGTCCATCTTTTCTAAATCACTTATAGTTAGAGGCATTACATTGGTATTACTATTCTTACTAAGCTGCTTACTAAACATTTTAGCTTGCTCTATATTGCACTCTACATATATTGCTACGATTTTATCCATTATCTGTTTCTTTTCATCTACTCTTTGATTTACTATTTCCAAAAATTCTTCTGGTTTCATTCCAATTTCTAGAGCTTCCTCTAATCCAAGGTCAACAAATTTTATTATCTTATTTTTGATATTCTGACTTTCCCAAGATACTGCTTCTTCAACGACAAAAGTTCCCTTCCCTTGATAGGACTGCAAAGCCCCATCTTGTTCCAAGTCATTATATGCAGCGCTTACAGTGTTTCTGCTTACTTTTAACCTTTGGGACAATTCTCTTTCCGTGGGCATTTTCGTTCCTACCTTGAGAGTTCCTTTTTTTATTTCATCCATGATTTGTTTTTTAACTTGTATATAAAGTGGTACTCCACTTTTTTTATTAATTTCGATGTTAATAAAAATCCCTCCCAAAGTGTATTGGATTAATGGACTAATCCATTTCCATATTTATAATACCATGTGGACCAGTCCACTTCAATTATTGTTTTATGAGTATTTCGTGTTATTTTTAGTGTTATAGAGGAATTAAAGTTAATTATCTAACTTAGTCTTAGATTTAATACTATTTCCACCTAAACTCAATAAGCTTTTCATCTTTTTTGGTTATAATTTATAAATAAGATTATTAAAATAGTATATATAAATACTAAGGGAGGCCCTTATGGAAAAGAAAAATTTTTCAATTATTATATATTTTTTAAGCGCTATTTTGGTATTAGCTCTTTCAACGTTTATATATAGGGTTATTACACATATTTGTTATTTTAATCCACAGACGCAAATAACCCTATCGAACTATACTGGTGAAAGAATTCCTAATACTTCTTCTAAAAAATCTGCAAAGATTGCAACTTATGTTAATGCAAATAATGAACTGTCCATTGCGGGACTTAGTAGTGCGGATGTGGTTATGGAGTTTTTAAGTAACTCTTCTGGTGTCACATATAAGGCTATTTTTAAACAAGAAGCGGCTAAAAATGTTAGTGGAGCAATTAGTTTAAAGACTTACTCTAATTCGTATCTACCAAAATTTAAATTTATGGATAATATGGATTCATCTAGGATTAGCGGGAAAAATGCTACGTCAGTTTTTATAACTTTTAATGAAGATTCATCCTCAAATTTTTTATATCAAAATGGAGAGTACTATCATTATAGAGGCCTATGCATTGACAAAGATAATAATACTCCTGTAAAGGTTTCTAATGTTATTGTACAATTTATCCATGGTACCATTGTAAGTGATGAAACCTTAACTGCCTCTGAAAATTTTGGCACTGGATTATTGTTTTCTGGTGGAAAAGCCCAAGACATTAAATGGAACAGGAAAAAGGATTCTCAAATAAAAATCTCTGATCAAAAGGGAGGTCCAATTTCACTAATGCCCGGTCCTACATGGTGGATTTTTATTGATAAAGACTGTTCCGTAGCCTATGACTAATAATAAAATATAAATTGGCACTATTCCAAAAGTCCAATTATAAGAAAAAAAGACACATTCCTAAAAGAATATGTCTTTTTTTCTGAAATATTTTTAACCAAGATACTCAAACTTACTCCATTATGAGTCGTTATTCTCTATTAATTGGATGTTTTTTCAAAAAACTCTCCTACAGATTTGCTTATGGATTCTGCAATGTTTTTTTGATACTCATCAGACTTTAGTTTTTGTTCTTCTTCATGGTTTGATAAAAAACCACATTCCACTATAACACTAGGCATATTGTCATTCTCTCTTAATATCCTATAAGCATTTTTAGCAGGTTTCTGCACTCTCTTATTGCTAGGGTCTAAATCTATCCTAAAATTTTTCTGCATTATACTAGCAAGGGTTGCACTCTCTTGATAATCAGAGTACCACACTTGCGCTCCATAATATTTACTCTCTGAAAAATGATTTAAATGGATGCTAATCAACATATCACAGTTGCTTGATTTCTTTAGGTCACATCTGTTTTTTAAATCTTCAATATATTTAGCTCTTATGGTCCCACCTCTTAAATAAAGCCCGGTGTCTCCTTCTCTTGTCATAACTACCTCATAACCAGTCTTTTGTAAGTTCTCCTTAAGTTTTATTGCTATACTTAGATTAATATCTTTTTCCGAAGTACCATTTTTAGAGCTTGCCCCGCCATCAATCCCTCCGTGACCTGCATCAATTAGTATTATTTTATTACCTGTTTGTGATTCTTTATTTGTATTTATAGTTTCTTTTACAAGGCTTATATTCACACCTATAAAACTTACCATTCCTACAATAATTACCATGACTATTGCTATTAATTTATTGTTTCTATACTTCAATACACCCACCCTTTTATTTATTCCTATGTGTTAATTTTATTCAGCTTGTACATGATTTATTATTATTTATACACTTGTTGTAGGTCATTTTTTATAAAACTCTATTACACAAATATATTTCCTTTTGCTAGAAAAGTTCATGGTCGCTTCTACAAGTGGGATACTTTCCTTCTGAAATGTCGCTAAACTCTATAAACAGCGTTAAAATTTACAAGTTTCTATGAAACAAAAAACATCCGCCAAAAACTTCTGCAGATGTTCTCCTTTATCCTTATTAACATTCAAATAAATAACAAGTCAGTGCACTAGTCTATTTATTTGAATGTGCTTACTATATTTACTTAAACTATTCTTATTTATTTATTACTACTTCGGCAATATTGGTTGCATGATCTCCTATTCTCTCAAAATTACTAATTATATCTAGGAACACCGCTCCAACTGTAGCTCCACAGACACCATTATTTAACCTTCTTATATGGGACGCTCTTAATTCTTTTTCTAAACTATCAATTCTATTTTCTATTCCCATAATAGATTTTGCTTTTTTAATATCGTTATTTTCGAAACTCTCAATACTAATCTCTAAAGCATTTACTATGTATTTATACATTCCATCTAACTCTTCTCTTGCATCCTTTGAGAAATCTAAGTTCTTTTGAATCTTCTCACTAGTTAAATCTGCTAGGTTTTCAGCATGATCCCCTATACGCTCTATATCATTTACCACATGGAACATTGAAGTTACTATATTAGTTTGCTGTTCTGATAATTGGGTGGTGGAAAGCTTTACTAAATATAATGTAATTTCATCCTCAAGTAAATTTATTAATTTTTCATTTTCATAAACAGTTTTTATATTACTTTCATTATTACTCATAAAACATTCCATAGCAAGTTGTACATTCTCTTTTGCTAAATTAGCCATTCTAACAACCTCTTTTGTAGTTTGCCCAACCGCAATAACTGGTGTCTCTAGTAGTCTCTCATCTATATATTTAACGCCCCTTGCTAGAGCTTCGTCTTCTCCAGGTATTATCTTGTTAACAAGTAAAACAAGACATTTTATAAATGGCACCATAATTATTGTATTTGTTATGTTAAATATAGTATGAGCATTTGCAATTTGTCTTTTTATCTCAATGGTTCCACCAGGTGATATAGCTTGTACAAGTTGTATTAGTGGGTTTATTAGAGGAATAAAAATTAATGTACCAAATATATTAAAAAATAGATGTATTAGTGCTGCTTTTTTTGCAGCTTTTGAGGTCCCTATACTTGCTAATAGCGCTGTGATACAGGTTCCGATATTGTTACCAAATAAAATTGGAACTGCAACTTCTAATGGTAGTACTCCAGTAGACGCTAGTGCAATTAAAATTCCCGTAGATGCAGAAGAGCTTTGAATTACTGCAGTCATCGTCGCACCAACCAATATTCCTATGATGACATCACCTTTTAGGTTCATTATCAAAGTTGCAAAAGTTTGTGAATTTGCTAAGGGAGACATAGTATCCCTCATTAATTCCATACCTAGAAAAATGATACCAAATCCCAATATAATGTTTCCTATTTCTCTACCTTTCTTACCCTTTGAAATTAATATTGTTAAAGACCCTAGCCCCAGAAATACTGGTATTATAGCATCAAGGTTAAATGCAATTAGCTGTGGAGTTATAGTAGTTCCAATATTGGCTCCCATAATCACCGCTGCTGCTTGATATAAGTTCATAAGTCCTGCATTAGCAAAACCTACTATCATTACTGTAGTGGCACTACTACTTTGAATAACTGCTGTTATTACAGCCCCTGTGGCTACCCCTTTAACTGGGTTAGTTGTGATTTTTTCAAATATATTTTTAAGTTTTTCACCTAAAACATTTTCTAAACCATCACCCATCATTTTCATTCCATATAGGAATAGCCCTAAACCTCCAAATAAGCCTATAAACATGCTTATAGTATCCATAAAAACCTCCGTATATTAGTTCTAATAATAATTTCAACTAATATATATAATACTAAAATATTTGCCTTCTGTTAAGTAAAATATAAAAAAAGAGAAAGTCCACTTTTAATAAGTGTACCTTCTCTTTTGCACATAATAATATTATCTCTTTGAGAATTGAGATGCTTTTCTTGCTTTTTTAAGACCGTATTTCTTTCTTTCTTTCATTCTTGGATCTCTTGTTAAGAATCCTGCTTTTTTAAGC
>JAJYBA010000159.1 GCA_021779235.1 Bacillota bacterium | reverse complement strand
ACAATTTAGTAAATACAAGTAAAGATTCTAATAAACCAAAATTTGAGCCTAAACTTGTTTACGCTATTGATTATTATGGAAACAGACAAGTATTCGATGTAGATGCTTTTAATGGGAAGTTTGTAAGCTATGACGGTGAAGAAGTTAATGAAACTATCGGAATATTTATGAATGATATAAAAAGTAGTAAGTATGAAAAAGAATTAAGTATATTAGCGTATAAAGGATTGTTAAACACAAAAGATTTTAAATTAAATAAAGAAGTAACTCAGCTTGACTTAATTAAAGCACTTGTAGATGCAAAAGGTTTTAGACCTTATGTAACGATGTATGACACAGTAGCAAAAGAATCTCCAAACGTTAGTGCTAATTCTTCGACACCAGTTGAAGAATTAAAAATACAAGGAGTAAGTAAAGGAACTGAAGACTATAAATATCTTCAAATGGCAGTTTCTTATGGAATAATAGATAATGAAGAAGTAGAATTTAAGGGAGATACAAAAGTTACAAGAGAAGAAATGGCAAAAATCCTTATAAGATTTATAAACTACCAAAAAGTAGCAGAATGTGGTGACATATTTAAAGCTAATTTTAACGATAGCGATAAATTGTCTAAAGGGTATTTAGGTTATGTAGCCCTTGCCCAAGGTTTTGGGTTAGTACAATTAGACAATGGTAATTTTAATCCTAAAAATATTTCAACTATGGAAGAATTAGGATTAGGTATATACAAATCACTTAATAATATTAGATTTAATAATTATCCTATATATTATTAGTACAAGCATAAATAACAAAAGGAGCTGTCTCAAAATAGAAAGTAATTTCTAGATTGAGACAGCTCTTTTGAAGTTTCTACTCTTCTATTATATATGGTACAGTAAGTACTGCCACATTTCTATTTTTATATAGCATACTCTTTATAAAATATGCTGTTTGGTTATGGAGTATATTATGCCACCACTTAGTAATAACAAATTGTGATATTACAACTGTTACAGTTTCTCCGTGTTTTGAAGTACGTTCTTCTGATTCTATAAATTTCATCAACGGTCTCATTATATCCCTATAGGATGAATGTTTTACTATTAATGGAATTCCAGGATTATATTCTTTCCATTTAGTTTCTAATTTTTCAGTAACTTCTGCATCAGTAGATACATGAACAGCAACTACATTTTCTGATAAGCAATTAGCACAGTTTAATGCCTTTAAAAATGCCTTATTTAAGGAACCTACAAGTATTATTACATGTTGCTGATTGTTCGTTTGGGCTCCCTCATTAGGTCTTTGTTCTAAGGATAATTTAAGTTGTTCTGCTACCTTAGTATAGTGTCTTTTAATTCTCAGCATAAGAAAAACAAGTAAAGGTATTACAATACAAACTATCCAAGCTCCATGAAAAAACTTTGTTATACCTATTAATATTACAGTAATGAAAGTTATAATAGCACCTAGTCCATTTATAAATGCCTTATGTCTAAATCCAGGTGTTCTACTCTTTATCCACTTTAAGAACATTCCAACTTGTGAAAGTGTAAAAGATACAAATACACCTACTGCATACAAAGGAAGAAGCAAGTGAGTATCACCTTTAAACACAATAATTAAAATAGCAGCAGCTGTTCCTAATAATATTATTCCATTTGAAAAACTTAGCCTCTTTCCTCTTTGAGAAAATTGCCTTGGAGCATATCCATCCTTTGCCATTATAGAAAGTAACAGAGGTAGACCTGCATAGGCTGTATTTGCAGCCATTACTAAGATTAATGCGGTTGTAACTTGTATTATATAAAACATAATGCTTTTTCCAAAAACTTGGGTAGCAATTTGAGAAAATACAGTCACATTTGCAACAGGTACTGGATGATAAATTGTTGCTAAGAAAGATAACCCACCAAAAGTAAATAGAATTAAAAAAGCTAGTAAAGCTAAAACAGTTTTTGCATTTTTTTGTGATGGTGCTTTAAAATTAGGTATACCATTACTTACCGCTTCAATTCCGGATAATGCAGTACAGCCTGAAGCAAATGCTTTAAGAAACAGGAATAATGAAATGTCACCTATTGCTTGTGGCGCCGGATACAGTGGTGCTGGTGAATATCCGAAAATGTAATGCTTAACAATACCAGTGACAATAAGCACTACGCAAGAAACTATAAATAAGTATGTTGGAACCCCAAAAAGTTTAGATGATTCCTTCACTCCTCTTAAGTTACCTATTGTTAGGATTAATAACATTGCAAGAGATATAGCTACTTTATGAGGAAGCAAGGATGGTACAGCTGAAGTTATTGCAGCAGTTCCAGCACTTATACTAACAGCAACTGTCAGTGTATAATCTACAGAAAGCGATGCTCCAGCAGTAAGTCCAGAGATTGTACCTAAATTATCCTTTGCAACTATATATGAACCTCCACCACATGGGTAACTATCAATAGTCTGTCTGTAGGAAAAAACAAGTATACATAATAGTATAACAATGCACAATGCGGCATAAAACATATATTTATATGCTATAAGCCCTATAACGCCCATTAATATAATTAGAATTTCTTCCCCTGCATATGCAACTGAAGAAACGGCATCACTAGATAATATAGGTAGTCCCCATAAAACATTTAACTTTTCTCCTTCTAATTCTTCTGTTTTTAGTTTCTTACCTATAAGTAGTTCTTTTAATTTTGAAAACATAAATGCACCTCAATAATAGAATTTATCATTACAATATTTACCCATTATAAAGCAATAATTCAAGAACTTCAATTTTGAATTCTCTCATTTAAGCTAAAATATGAGCAAATTTGTTATTTTTTTATCAAAAATACAACACTTTACTACTAATGATCCTCTATTCTTATTATAGGTACATTTTAGACCGTTTTATAATTGCTTGAATATTACATCTTTTCCTGTTTCTTTTCTCCTTTCTTTTACAAGCACCATATCTTCAGACAGTAATGAACCAATTATTATAGCTCCTAACACTTAAGAAAAATGATCTTTTATAAATGATAGCTTACCAAAGAAGTAACTTACCCATAGCTCCCACAAATAACATTGTAAAAAACAAATTTTAAGTCATTCCCTCTTTTAGAATTTGGGAGCTTTCCTGCTAAAATGTCGCTAAAGTATAATATTTATTTTATATCCACACTTTGGACATATACACTCACTAATATTAACATGTACGTGATATCCATCTCTTTCAACAAGTTCATAACTGCATTTTGGACAGTAGGTTGAGTTATCTGTGCCTACTACATTACCTAGATATACATAGTTAAGATATTGCTTTGCTATGTCTCTATCTTCAAGCATTACCTCAACCTTTGTAGCAGGGTTCTCCATCTTGTAATTAGGATAATATCTTGATAGATGAAGTGGAATATCTTTATTTAATGAGGCAACAAAGCTAGCTATTTCAGCAACTTCTTCACTAGAATCATTTTCTCCACTAACTAATAGCGTAGTTACCTCTACATGACACTCTTTTGATGCTGTTCTAATAGTATCCATTACAGGTATAACGCTTCCACCACAAATATCCTTATAGTACCTGTTAGTAAAGGCTTTTAAATCAATATTCATTGCATCCACATAAGGAAGAAGCATCTTTAAAGGTTCTTCTTTTATATAACCATTGGTCACTAGCACTATCTTTATATCTTTCAAGGTTTCTTTTAGTAGTTTTGAAGAATAGTATATATATTCATACCAGATAGAAGGTTCATTGTAGGTGAAAGCTATTCCTATATTATCTTCAAGCCCTTGGCACATTTCTACTAATTTTTCTGGAGCTATGTATTCGCTCCTTGCTCTTTCTTGAGATATGGAGTGATTTTGACAAAACCCACAAGTAAAATTGCATCCAAAGCTTCCTACTGAAAGTATATTGCTACCTGGTTTAAAATGATATAA
>JAJYBA010000018.1 GCA_021779235.1 Bacillota bacterium | reverse complement strand
TTTAAAATCTATTGCTTCTTGTCTATTTGCTGGAACAACTATTTCTCCAGCTATAACTTTATCTTCATATTTTTTAACTTCATCTAAAACAGCCTTTGGCACGTTTTTATCAGATGTTGGAGCTATGCCTACGCCTTGCTCTTTTAATCCAAGAGTAATAACTTTTCCACCTTTAAATTCATTTTTAACTAAAGCTTTTGATTCATTGTAAGTTGCAGTGTCAACTCTTTTCATCATACTTGAAAGTATAACGTCAGCATATTCTGGAACTGTTAAAGATTGATCCATATCAACTCCGATAGCCCAAACTGGTGTTCCAGCATCTTTTAATTCTTTTGCTGCTTTAAATAAACCAATACCAACTCCGCCAGCTGCATGATAAACTACATCGCAACCATCTTGATATAATGATTTAGCTAATTCATATCCTTTTGCTGAATCGTCGAAACTATCTGCATATTTTACAGCTGTTCCTGCGCTCTTGCCATCTGGGCTTATTAAGCCTTTTGCTGCTTCTGGGTTAACTGCTTTAACACCAGCTGCAAAACCAGCTTCAAATTTGTTTATTAATTCCATATCTTTTCCACCAATAAACCCAACTTTATTAGTTTTAGTCATTTTTCCAGCAATGATTCCCATTAAGAAAGAACCTTCTTGCTCTTTAAAAGTGATTGATGCTACGTTTGGTAGATCAACAACTGAGTCAATGATTGCAAAGTTTTTGTCAGTATGAGCTTTAGCAACTTCTGTCACTGCATCTGCCATTTGGAATCCAATTGCAAAAGTTAAATTAGAACCATTTTCAAGTAATGCTTCTAAATTTGCTGTATAGTCCTCTTTCTTTTTAGATTCGATAGCATTGTAGTTAAAGCCATCTTCATCTTTAGCCTTTTTAACTCCTTCATTTGCTGATTGGTTAAATGACTTGTCATTTAATCCACCTTCATCTGTAGAAAGTCCTATAGTGATATTGCTTTTTGCTGCTTCCTTCTTAGTTCCACAGCCAACAAACAATGTTGCAACTACAGCTACTGCTGTAAGTACCGCAACTACCTTTTTTTTGTTCATAATAATTCCCTCCCAATAAGTAATTAATTAAACAATGTTATTGCTTAGCAAGTATGTATTCTATAAAAGTTAAAAAAATCCTCTTTATTCCAGAAAATTTTTTTAATTTTCTATACTTTTTAAATCTTCATTCAATTATCAAATAACGTTTTCATTTAATATTGTATGCTGTACATAATTTTATATACGACATGAACTACATTATATATGAATTTTTTATTATTAGCAACCATTTGTTAAGGGTAAAAATCAAATTTTATTTACTTTGTATTTTTTTGTAATATAATAGAAAAACTCTCACAAATAATTTAGTGAGAGTTTTGTTTTAAATTTAAATCTCTTAAAAAAATCAATAATTTTTTATGAAATTAATTCATAAATTCAGCTTTTTTAAGAATTTCAATAGCTTTATCTCCAGCTTCTTCTGGAACTAAAACTATTGGTCCTGTACATCCCATACCACTTTCTGAATAGATTCCTTCTTTCCATAATGCTTTGCATGCATTTTCTAGTTCAAGTATATCTATTCCAGCGATAGAAAAAGTAACAACTTTTTTCGGTGGCATTTTTACTTCTTCTTCATCACTAGCTGGTTTCTCTGCTTTTTTAATAACCTTGTTAATAGCGTCTTTTAAACCTGCTTTATTAGCTCTTGCAAATTCAGCTTTTGCAATACTTAAAACATTATTTTCTGCACAAGTAGCACAGTATTTTAAAGCCTCAGCTATTAATGGTGCTCCAGATGCTCTTGAAACTATATTTACAAGTTTATCATAATTCTCACCAATACCAGGTCCATATCCAGCACCTACAGTCTCATAGTTGCCTCCTGTAGTGAAAGATGAGAAAGTTTTAACTAAAAGGTTTCCAGTTAATGAATCACAGACCATTACATCTGGTGTTCCTGCAAGCAGGTCATTTCCTCTCATAACGGCACCACCATCAGCTCTTAAAGAGTCTGCAAAGCTAAAATCATATCCATTACTTTGTACTTCTTTTAATATTCTTTCAACTTGTCTTGCTCCATCTAAGTTTAAAATTCCAACAGTTGGATTTTTGATACCTGTAGCTTTAGCTGTGGCAATACCAGAAATTGCATTAAGTACCATGCCTTCTACTCTATTGGTAGATGTAGTTCCAGTAGTGGTAGCTATTATCATATCTGTACCTTTGCCTGGTGCTACTATCTTTCCAACTGTAGATACTCCTATTGGAAAATCAAAATGTTGAGTTACACATCCACTTAAATTACCATTTTCTAATAATTCAGTCATTCTTTTATGACCTTCTTCAGAAGTTGCAACTTCTATAATTTCAAAGTCAGCATCTACCTTTGGTCCAATCAAAATAATTTCAAAATCATCATATTTATTTTTAGCTATTTCTGCAGCTTTAACCATTTCTTCTATGCCATGTTCGCTACCGAATATAGTTAATCCTATTCTAACTTTATTTTTAAATTTTCCACTTTTTATGCCGTTAGCTATATCATTAAACACTTCAGCAATCATTTGTTTAGTTGCGTTTTCACTCATATCTACACCCCTTTTCTAAGCGACAAAATAGGTTTTATTTATTCATTAAATAAGCAGCAAAATCTTTCATAGCATCTCCAACCATAGCTTTTACTTCCTCTTTGCTAATGCCTGACTCATTTTCTACTTTTCCTGTATTTTTTTCAACTAAAATTGAGATACCATCAAATAAATTAGTCATTCTTCCAAGGAACAAACTTCCTTTACCAACTATCATGAAGTTCTTTAAAACTCCCGCCTTTATGTGCTCTATTCCGTGACCAACAATAGGCGCTCCTGAAGGTATATGTCCTTGTGTTGGTGCATATCCTGGGTATCCATGTTGTTTTATAAAGTTAACTAATTCTTTTTTATCCAATTGTCCTTTTTTAACTGCTAAGGCACCAATCATTTTATAGTTTTGTGTTGGTACGTCTCCTGCTCCTGCTGGCTCAGTTATATCTGGAGTTTGCATTTCTGGGGCATATTTATCAACATCTGTGATTTTTAATCCATTAGCAGTAAGTGGATCAAGTACTAATGCTTCTAATACCGCTTGAGGTGATGCTCCATGTCCAATAGTATGTTTTCCTATTACGTCAGTTCTTAGAATTGGGCTAACTCCATCATTTTCTGATACAAGAATAGCAAATCCACCTAAACAATCCTCAAGTACTGATAATCCCTTTTTAACATGGTCTTTACCATTCATACCTAGTTTTGCAGTAGCTCCACCAGCAACAACTAGTACATTTTTAAATATGCCTGATTTAACTAGAGAAGCAGCATTTACTAATGCATGAGTTGGAGCAGCACAGAATCCTCTTACATCCACGCCTGTTGCGCCAGTAAGTCCAACAACTTCACCTATAGATTTAGCTATATTTCCGCCGCCTCTTTGATTCATATCACCTATAGCCTCTTCTGAACATTCTAATATATATCCGATTTCTTCTACTGGTATATCTAAGTTATTAACTATGTGCATTCCTGCCAGAATACCTGATGCTTTAACAGCTAAGTTTTCTAACATATAATGAGCTGAAAGATTTGGATCAAATTCGTGAGCACGTCTTACACAGCCTACTAGGTTTGCTCCCTCATATAGCCCTTCTGCACCACTATTTTCAACAAGATTGTTGATTTTTTCTAAATCATCCCCAACTATTTTTTCAATTTTACTAGCTAATAGTGGGTGTTTTGATAATTTTTCTTTTACTTTTTCTGCAAAAGAATTCTCTAATAATACAAGATCAAATACATCTGAAATTTTCATTAAACCATAGAACTCGTCTTGTGGCATAATTTCTCCGAATTTACCAAATCTATCTGCATTCTCAACATTTTTGCCGTACCAAGGTCTTGGCATCTCAGCTAACTCTTCTGGAGTAAGATTTCCTATATATGTTTGGTTTGGGGCATATGCCACAACCTCTTCAAATCCTCTCAAATGATTTTTCATTTCTATTAAATATTCGGAATCTGGATTCGTTTCTCTCTCTAATGTCTGTGTTGTTCCATTGTGAATTACCATATCTGGAGTATTAACTAAAATATAAGATGCTTTTTTTATAACTGGAAAATTCATAATCTTTCATCCTCCTTATAAACCTATAAAACATGGTTTTATTTATGTACATTAATTTAACCTATAAAGTTTTAATGCACAATCCACAATATAAACTTTTCTAACTAAAATTTAATTTCACATTTATATATAAATTAAGTTAAATTGTACATTGTGCATTGTGCATTATGCAAGCATACTCTGCATTACATAAATAATTAGGGAACATTAAAGTCCCCTAATTGATTTATTAATCTTAAGCTAAAAATTAGTCTTCAAATACCTTTTGGCCATCTACAGGTGTCTCTAGAGCCTTTAATGCTTTTTCCACTAATTTTCTTCTTAATGCATACTCATCTACCTTGCTTAATGCAGGGTTTCCAAGTGGGTGAGGAATAGCAACTGTAGGTATGATTCTGTTAGCTCCAACTGTTACTGAAACTGGAGTAATAGTACACATATGAACTACAGGTAATCCTGCCCTTTCTATTTCTTTAACTAACGTTGCACCGCAACGTGTACAAGTTCCTCATGTAGAAGTTAATATAACTGCATCTACACCATCAGCAATTAATTCTCTAGCAGTATCTTCACCAAATTTCTTAGATGATGCAACTGCTGTACCATTACCTACTGTTGAATAGAAATATCTGTGTAATGCGCCTATTTTACCCTCTTTTTCTAAGTCTCTTAATACATCTACCGGAATAACTCTATCTGGATCTTGATTAGCATATACTGGATCGTGTCCGCCATGTGCTGTTTCATGAGTTTCAGAAGTTAAATCCATTACTCCTTCTATATCGTATTTACCGATTTTAGAAGCACTTGAAGATTCTATATGATCTGGGTTTCCTTTTGGAACTATACCACCAGAGGTAACTATTGCTATTCTAGCTTTAGTTATATCAAGTACAGGAGCATTTGGCTCAACTCTATCGAAGTTAGGCATTTTGAATTCTGTTACAAACTCTTCTCCCTTTAACTTCTTAACAAGCATCTCAACTGCTCTTTTAGAACCTCTTTCTTTAGCGAAATAGTTCTTTCTTATACCTCTTTCAATATAGTTATCTTCATCAGGCATTCCTATTTCTTCACCTTTAGCTAATTTTAATGCTAAAGTTGCCATTTTAGGTAATGCATCTCTCATACCAACTGCACTGTTTCTAGTTGAAACTATATACAATTGTTTTTTATACATATCAGCACCTGGATTTTCTACATACATTCCAGACATTACTGGTATATTTAATTCTTCTTTTACTGCTGTAGCTATTGCACCACAAGCAACACCATATCTTCCTGCATTAAAAGCTGGTCCAGCTATAAATAAATCTGGATTGAATTTTTTCACCATCTCAATTATTTCTGTTTTAGCTTCTTCCATGTTTTCAGCAAAGTATGAATCACCACAGATTATAGTAGCAACTATTTCTGCGCCCTCTTTACTTAATAAACCATTCAGTCCTAGACCTGGTCCTACGAAACCTTCTCTAACTTCTGGTTTAATATCTGCTTTTTCTTCTCCGCCTATTCCAGCGTAAAATTGGTTTATATAATGAACGATTTTTAACAAGTATTTCTCCCCCCTTCTAATGGGAATTGGCAATTTTCTTTTAGTTACATTTAGTAATAGCTAACTTACAATTGACAATCTTATAGTATTTATACTAATGTATATTACTTAGTTTAAACTTTTGGTGTTAAACACTATATTTAGAGAATTGATCTCTAACTGATTTTACTTCTGAGATTATTTCATCTACTTCTAAAACCATTTCCATCATTCCACATTGTTCGTCGTAAACTGACTCATCACATGCATCTTTGATTTCTGGTTCAACTACGTGGTATACTGCAAGGCCTAACGCAATTCCTGCTAAAGGACCAGCAAATGTTGGGTCTCCTGCTGCCACTGTTTCTGCTGAAAGTCCTGATGCTTCTGCCTCAGCTCCTCCAATAACTACTACCATGTTTTCAGCACCGTACTTATCAGTAAGGTCTTTTACTCTTTGTTGGATCTCCAGATCCATAGCTCCCGCAGCCGTTCAGACAAAGCATTCTGTTGATGCAAATACAACTTCTGCTCCTGCTGATTTAACACATGCCTCTATTGCTGGACCAGGTATTCCGTCTCTATCGCCAATAGCGATAACTTTTTTTCCTTCTAACATTTTCATCTTCCTTTCATATTTATATTTTTCATTATTTCCTAGTAACTATAATTTAATTCTATATCTATCTAATTAATATATTACACAAATAAAACTTATCTATGATACTAGTATCCCTTAGCTGTTAAATAGTTAAAGCCTACTTCACTAGTTGCACCAGTTATAACTTGAATTTCAGCATAGATAGAACCATCTGCTCCTAAACTTCCCATATGTCCACCAGCTATTATATCAGCAGCTTCAATATGTCCAATGATTTTTTTCATTGGAGGTAGAGTAATTACTTCATTAGCATTTCCTCCAGTTACAACCGCATCACCATGTGGTGTTGAGTCAGCTAATGATTGGGAACTTCCATCTTGGCCTGCATACTCATCAGTTAAAAGTACAGTTTTAACTCCTTTTGCAGTTATCTTGTTACAGTTCATAACAAGGTCAGCATCTGGATTACCAAAACCTTCTTCTGAAATTATAGCAGCATCTGCTCCTATGAATTCAACTAATTTTGCAACCATATTTGAAGATCTTTCTTTATCTGCTAAGTATACGTTTTCGTTTGTTATTATACATCCGATAAAGTTGAAGTCCTTACCATGTCTTTCATATAAATCTTCTATTATTGGATGATTCATATGTACATAGCTTGGGTTTTTGTCGCAAGCAGAAACACAGTTACCACTTACTACAGCTCCATCAAATACTTCTGTTGGATAAATGAAAGTAGGTATTATCTTTTTAGCATCTACTCCATAAACATAAGTATCATGTAATAAACCTTGTGTTTGAAGCATATAAACATATACTACCTTTGGTAGTTCTGGATATTGCTTAACTTGCTCTAAAAGTGGTAATGTTTCAAAAGTTTTAACTTCATCTGGCTCAACATTTTTCCCTGCTTTTCCAAGATAAGTAGCAGCTTTAAAGCCTACCATTCTTACAGCTTCTTCATGATCATGTTGAAGAATTCCGTCTTTTGGCTCACAAGTAATTACTAAGTTGTTTGTTTTTGAGAAAGGTGTGTATTTAGCTCCTTCTCCACACATATCAACTATTCCTTCTTGGAATCCAACGATTTTACCAGTAGTTACAACAGCTGCTCCTTTAAGAACATGAGTTCTTCCTGAACCTACTGTATCTACTTTACTGATAAAGCCTGGGAATATTCCACCATTACCTTCAACTTTAACTCTTGGTTCAATTACGTCTTTTACTGGAATTATTCTAACCTCTTCACCTGGTCTTGCTATATCGAAACTAATACTTGCAAGTCTTTCATCGCCAGCAACCTCTTTTAATAATTCCTCTTGACTAACATAAAGAACTCCACCCTCAACCTTTGTTTCTGGTCCAAACTGAATATCTTTAATAAATATTTTTCCAATTTCTAGACGCAAAACATTCACCTCCTATGATATATAAGTATATATCTAATAACTTATAGCTTTGATTCTATAAGCTTTAGTACCAAATTATAATGTATTGTAGTAATCTTTTATAAAGTTTTCAATATCGTCTAATGAAGAAATTTTATCTGGTGTTATTGTAACAGCTTTTTCTCCACCATTATATATAATCATTGTTGGTAGTCCTAGAACTCTTTGAGCTATAGCTGTTCTTCTTGCTCCACCAATGTTTAAGCTAGCAAATTTGATTTTATCTGAATATTTTTCTTCAAGACCATGTACTCCAGGCATAAGTTCTATACAAATTTCACATTTATCGCCCCAAAAATCAACGAATACCGGTTTTTCTGATTGTAATACTTCTGCTTCAAAATTGTCTTTATTTAGTTCTAACATTGCTAATTTCCCTCCTGTTTTTTCATTTTGTACATAAAGATTATTAATCTTTATGCCTCCTAAGATTTTAATTATTGTTATTCGATTTATATTATAATCAAATTAACTATTTTTTATATCACCTCAAAGCAATTTATGTTTTAAGATAACTTAGTTAAATTTGTTTTCAATGTAATGTTCAGCATGAGTAGCTGCTATTGCACCATCTGCTGCTGCTGTAATTACTTGTCTTAGCAACTTTTCTCTTATATCTCCTGCTGCATATACTCCTGGTATATTAGTTCTCATTTCTTCATCTGTAATAATGTCGCCTCTTTCATTCATAGTAATCTTTCCTTTGAATAATTCTGAGATTGGAAGATATCCTACAAATACAAAACATCCATCTACTTTCAAATCACTAACTTCGCCAGTTTTAACATTTTTAAGTACTAAGCCTTCTAATATTTCTTCGCCCTTAGCTTCTTCAACTACTGTATCCCAAACAAATTTTATTTTTGGGTTATTAAAAGCTTTTTCTTGAAGTGACTTAGCAGCTCTTAATTCATCTCTTCTGTGTATTACAGTAACAGTTTCACCAAATTTAGCTAAGTATATAGCTTCAGTTATAGCTGAATCTCCGCCTCCTAGAACTGCAATGTCTAAATCTGTAAAGAAGTCAGCATCGCAAGTTGCACAATAAGAAACGCCTTTTCCTCTTAACTCTATTTCATTTTTAAATCCACCAAGTCTTGGGTAAGCTCCTGTTGCAATTATAATTGTTTTAGCTTTGTAAGTTTCTTTTTTACATTTAATTACTTTAATATCGCCTTCAAGTTCAACTTCAACAACTTCTTCTTTAACAAACTGTGTTCCAAACTCTTCTGCTTGGTGTTTCATTCTTTTACTTAATGATGTTCCTGTACACTCTTCAATAGAACCTGGGTAATTTTCTAATTCATCAGTGGTAGTCGCTTGTCCACCAAACTTCGCTCTCTCAATTATTAAAGTGTCCATTCTTGATCTTGATGCATAAAGTCCAGCAGATAATCCTGCAGGGCCACCGCCAATAATTATAGTATCGTAAATATGTTCCATAGTTAGAACCTCCTCATATTTTTCTTAATTTATTGCATGATATATTAAATCAGAATCTATAAGTTGAAAATCTAGTAATATCTTTTCATTCCACTGTGGTGTTTTAAAGTCACTTAAAAACTTTTCTGTGGTCATAATGCTTTCTTCTATTATAGATAACGATTGCAAATCAACTTTATTTAATTTCTCTTTGGATATGCAAATAGTTCTATAAGGTGTTTCATTTGGCTTTATACTGCTCATTAAAGGGTGGGTTAATAATTTATGACCCTCATGAATATTATCTCTAACTTTTTTCAAAATATCCATCATGGTTCCTTCAATAAATACTACCTTATATTTGCTTTCAAATTGTTCTTTTGACATTGGATTATTAGTTACAATAATTAATGGTTCTATCACTTAATCCCCTCCTTGCAGTCCTTTTAGGAATAAAACATTTTTTATTTATTATTCCATCTATATACCTAAAATATTTTTTATGACAACAAAAAAGACAGGTATAAAGACCCCTTGTGCCTTTATACTCTGTCTTTGAACCTGAGAGCTTTACTCCGTCGGTGCTATTCGCTTTCCAGAGGTATGTCCATTTTTGGTACTTTTGCCTGAGAGATTCATGTTGCATGGGCTGCAACACTTATTCCTTCGGCTATCTTAAAACAGTTAAATCTTTTGTTTTACACTTAGAAAGATCTTCACTGTGGTAATTAAGATCATCTCCCAAAAATATCATCCATTAGTATATTAAATTTTATTAAGCATTTGTCTACAGTATACACTATTTTTTTTACTGTAACCATAATTTTTAGAATATTATCTATTTTATTTATCTATAGCTGTGATATATATATCAAATAGTTTGTTATTTTTTTATCATTTATGAATTACATTAAAGTTTTTTAAAAAAATAATAATAAAAAATAAAAATTATAAAGTGCTACAACTGCACTCTATAATTTTTATTTTTTTAACGTACTAAAGGACTTAATATCATTTCAGAAAGAAAGTCTTCCTTATCTATAAATGGGGGATAATAATTGATAATTGTTATCTACTCCAGAGAAATACAAGGGGGCAATCTCCTTCTAAAACCATTAATTAAATCATTTTAATGAACTTTTAATAATCTTCTACATAAAAAATACCGCATGCGCCTTCGCCAGAATGTGTCCCTACAACGCATCCAACCTCACATTCTATAAAGTCCATTTTCCGTTCACTCATGTGCTCTCTTAAACTTTCTAGAATATTTTTATCGCTGGCTTGCAATAGTATACTTGGTTCTCCACTTTTGATGCCAGTTTTGTCTAAATTTTTTAAAATAGTTTTTATTGCTTTTTTGCTTCCACGAACTTTGTCTATTACGGCCATTTCTCCATCTTTTATTGTTAAAATTAATTTTATTCCTAGTAACCCGCCTATAGCTCCAACGGTTTTAGATAATCTACCACCTTTCACTAAATTGTCCAAAGAATCAAAAGCAAGTGCACTCTTTATATGAGGTATTGTTTCTTTAATCTTTTCTTCTATTTCAAATATATTGTATCCTTCTTCTTTTAATTTGCAGGCTTTTAAAACTAAAATTCCAAGACCTGAGGTAACATTATAACTATCAATTACCATAATGTCTTCTGTCTCTAACATGTTTTTAGCCATACAAGCAGATTGATAAGTGCCACTCATTTTTGAAGATAGATGAATAGACACTATCTTATATCCCTCATCTAAATATTTTTTATAACATTCATAGAATCTGTGTGGATTTACTTGAGTTGTAGTAGGAAACTCTTCAGAATTCTTCATCTTATGTAAATATTCTTGTAGGGTAATATCTTCCCCATCCTTATAAGTTACATTTTCTATGTTAACCAGTAGTGGTAAAACTTCTATATTATACTTATCAATGACGACTTTATTTAAATCGCATGTGCTATCTGTTATGATTTTAATCTTTTGCATTTCATTCCTCCTTGCTTGCCTTTGGGGACATACCAATTATTTATAACTTCCCCCTTTGCTTGCTTTTAAGGCTCATAACAATCATTAATTGCTATACCTTTATTTCATTTCTGGAAATCCTATCTGCCTAAGAGCTTCATATGTCATAATAGCCACTGTATTAGAAAGATTAAGGGATCTAGTCGTACTATTTACCATAGGTACTCTTATACATCGCTCTGGGTCACTATCGCGAACACTATCGGGAAGTCCTGATGATTCTCTTCCAAAGATTATAAAATCCCCTTTTTTATATTCTACTTCTGAATAGAATTTTGAACTTTTTGTTGTAGAGTAATAGAAGGTTGATTCTTTATATTTTTCTCTAAGTGCTTCATATGACTCATGTATCTCTAGCTCTAGATAAGGCCAGTAATCTAACCCTGCTCTTTTAAGTTGTTTCTCATCTAAACTAAATCCTAAGGGTTTTATAAGATGAAGTTTGCAATCAGTAAGTACGCAAGTTCTTCCGATATTGCCAGTGTTTTGTGGAATTTCTGGTTGAAATAAAACTATATTTAAATTCACAATAAATCCTCCTTAACCTTCTCAGAAATACAAAACAATTAATAATTGGTTTGCTTCAGCCAAATAAATATATAAACAATATTACCCTAATTATAATGAATAGTAAAGATGTAAGCAATTATTATAGTTTCCACGTATACCAAACTATAATATCCTTTCTATGTACTCAGCTCTTTTATATGATTTATCTGTTATTTCTTTCGGATAACACATATACTCTAAAAGTTTAATGGCATTTCTTGTTTGAGACACTCCCTTTTTTATCTTATAATCAAAACTTAACCCCTTATCAGTATCTACATTTTCACTAAAGTAGTAGAATTCATAATTTTCTTTTAAAATATCAACTAATTCTCTATCATGAGTAGCTACAATAGAAATAGTCTTTCCATTGTTTAAATAAGTTAATATTTCTGCAGACATAGAAATCCTCTCTATAGGGTTTGTACCCCTAAATATCTCATCTATAGGACAAAATACAGGCACATCCTTTTCTAGTGCTTTAATTATTCGAAGAATTGATTCTACCTCTGCCATAAAGAAACTTTTCCCCTTTGTTAAATCATCATTAGGGCTAATTGATGAAACTATATTGAAAAAAGGCGCCTCATAATCTTTAGCCAAAACAAAATAAAAACTTTGAGCCAAAATTATATTTACTCCCAACATTCTTAAAAACGTAGACTTTCCAGCCATATTTGTGCCTGTAAGAACAATGCCTTGATTTTCTATATTAATTGAGTTGGCAACAGGACCCTCTATAATGGGATGTATTCCTTCCACTATATTTAAAGTAACCTCATTTATAAACTTAGGTTTTACATATTCCTGACTTAACTTCTGTTGATAAGCTGAAATAGAAATTAGTGCTTCTAATTCTCCAACTATATAGTAAAGCTCCATTAAAACTTCTTTTTCTTCTTTTATTTTATCAGATATAGCATAATAAGCACTTTCTTCCATGAGGAAAATTACGGAAAGCGATTCAAATAACCCTCCCCACATATTTATAACTCCTATTAATTTTGTACCCCTATCTATATCCTTTATGCGTTTAAGTATTGGTATTAATTTATCTCTATAATGATTTATATCTTTATTATTTATACTTAGAATTTTTTTAGCTGCTTTAATATTTTTTCTTAAATAGAAAATACCATTAGATTTAATAGCCTTTACTTCGATGGAGTTTATAGCCATGTTCATTGAGCTTAATCCAACCAATACTAGCATAAATTTCATGTTTACAAATATTGAAACAAAAATCGTTATTAGTGGCAATACTTTGCCAAGAAAGGTATAAATATAATATTTTGTTTTATTTATGGTAAGATCATTCTCTATCATATCTAAAAAACAATTTTTAAAATCATTGTTTAATTTAAAGAAAATACACTGAAGGTGCTCTCTTAATTTACTATTTTCTTTAAATAACTGAATTAATCTCCCTCTTTCCTTTAACTCTTCTTCCTCCATTAATGGGTTTCTTAACATTGAGTATAAAGCTGCTTCTCCGCAGCTACTATATGCTCTGTCTAATTTTTCATATACCTTATTCATATCTAAATCATCCCAGGTTTGATTATCTAAGGTATAATCATTCTTTTCACTCATATCAAAAAACTTCTTAATCTTCTTAAAATCTCTTGTCTTGTCCACATCTTTTTTATAATCACTTCTTATTAATTTTAAAGTCCTATTAGTGAAAAAGTCCTTAATTTCTTTTAAAAGCATATTCCCTTCTTCCAAGCTAATTTACCTCCTTTGTACCGTATATTACATTAATTATTGAATCGCCCGTTTAACTTCAATATTATATCTGTAATATTATACCACAATGCCATAAAATAAGAAATTTCTGTGATTATCCTATTGCACTCCCTAAGTACATTATCCAAACCCAAATAAATAAAAGTAAGCTTACTACAGTTCTCATTAAAATTAGCCTGTACTAAAGAAACTTTGAACTATTTAAATTTAGTAAATCCCTTTTAACAAACTTAAAACACCATCTTTTGTTCCCTTTGCCCAAATATCATATGCCAAATTTTTCTCTTTAGAAGGTATTATTGCATGTGTTTCTATCCAGGTTTCATTGTTACCAGAAGCCGCAGTATCACCTCTTTTAAGAGTAAATATTTTACCCTTTCCAAGGCTTGTATTAATATCTTCAGAAGGTTTTAGTAATTCACTATGATTAGGCAATGTGGGTCCATAATCACCATAATATCCAACAACAGAAATTCCGCCTACTGATTGTTTATTTTCATCTTCAAAAAATACTTCATCTTCATTACCTTTCTTTGTCCAGTTTGCTGGAACAGTAATATTGAGTTTATTTAGATTTATCTTGTTGCCACTTTCTGCTGCTAGTGATGCTTCTTGTGATTTTGTATCATTTGAGGTTGTTAGTATAATTTGAGATTTAACCACCTGTTCTTTAGGTGCGGATACATTTTGTAAGCTACTCTCATCTATCTTGCATCCTATTAATGAAATTAATATAACTATAACTACAATAATAAATTCCAGTACTCTTTTCAAATATAATCTACCCCTTTCACTATTAATGCCATCATCACTTTTAAAATTAGTGATGTGTCTTTAATTTACTAAAATACTCTTTCTCCTAAATAATAAACTATTACCAATAAAATAGAGACTATAACTAAAATAATACCTTTTTTAAGATTACGATTTGGCCCAAATAAGGTTAAGCAACCCTCAATTAGGACAACTAATATAACTCCAATTAGTGAAAGTTCAATTATTAAAATAACGAAGATAAAGTAGTAACCTCCAAAGCCTGTAAAAGATGTTACTCCCAACATAACTAGGCTCAAAATAACTATCAAAATTATAGGAAATAATTTTCTATTTAGTGACCTTTTGCTTCTAAAAGCCCAGAATTCATAACCAACAAATAGAATAGTTAGAATTAAGCGCATAATATCAAGTGAATTATTCAACTTTAATTTCTCCTTTATATATCTAGTGCAATGCAAGTTAGACTTATTTATTTTTAATATTATTTATTCTTTATTTAAACAATTCTATTAAGTTAGGATTCCCTACTATCTCACAATGAAACCTTCATGACATGATAATTTTTATCCTCTCACCCTTTCCACCATTAGTTATCAACAAATCTAAAGTGAATCAGTTTTTAAATAATCATTTATGCTTCTAATGAAAAAATTTCTAAATCCGTGAATAACACCTAACTTTTCACTTTCTTTACCCTCTAAATCATAATAATATTTCATACTTTCCATCTCTACAGATAATGAATCTAAAGGAAAGCCCTCTCTATAAGCCAAATTCTTTCCATGAATCCTTTTTATTAGTACACCTGGTTGATCCTTTTCATCAACATCTTCAAAATATAATCCGGAATCGCAAGAAAATATAGGTTGCTTAATCTGTTCAAAATAAGTCATGGCTTTTTGTGTTGCATTTGATAATGGGTTTTTTCCCGTTTCTTCAGCCTCTTTTATTTCTATATCGAGAGTCCCAAGATCAGTAATGCAAAGATTTAGCCCATCCAGCATCTTTATCATGCTTTCCAATTTAGATGGATTATATGTTCCATATATTAAATTCATAAAATCAATCCCTTTCTCGCTTCTTTAACCCCTTGTGCTTTTGTTTAGGATTTTGTATCTTGTTTTTAAGGATTCTCACAATTCAGTCCTCTGGCATTATCCCCAATAAAACATTGTTCACAAGCTAAAATTCAGTCATTCCAGAAACATGTAATGTCAGCTTAAACTCAAATAATTTTTCATAAAATAATTTGCTCGCATCTTGATTTTTTACATATAAAATAATCAATATATTTTCTTCCTTAGAAATACTCATGAGTTTACTTCCTATATTATATTGTTATTTGATAAAATCCCCATAAATTAAAGAATCAATTATGTTATGAATATTAAACATTATTTTCATTAATACTTAAATTTCTATAAACCAAATCACTTCTTTTATCAAAACCAAGTGATTGCCAAAATTTATTTCCTAAATCGTTTGAATCAAACACAACAAGTGCAACTTTATTTATTTTTTCTTTCCTTAAAGCCTCAATCACTGTATTTACTAATTTCTTACTAATTCCATTCCCACGAAAATCAGAATTAACTGCTGTATGATAAATATATCCTCTTCTTCCATCATGTCCACATAATATTACACCTACAATCTTATCTTCAACTTGTGCAATAAAATTTGTAGTAGGATTCCTTTTTAAAAACTTTCCTATACCATCAACTGAATCATCTAAACTACGCATACCCATGCCTTTTATACTTGTCCATAATTGATATACTTTATCATAATCCTCTAACATCAATAATCTTATTTCCATATTTACACACCTCCAGAATCAATATAAATAGAATCATTCATTCAAAAAATAATTTTAACCATCAAAATCATTAAAAATTCCCTTTCAACTATATACCTTAGTGATTTTTTACATTTACATTCTGCTCTAAGAATATTTCATAAGGCTATTATCTTAAACAATTCCAAATTCAAGTTTAAGTTTTTCGTACCTACTTTTTTCATGTGTCATAATTTCAAATATTGGATTATACAAGCAATGCTGAAATACATCTGCATCTATTAAAACTTCATTAAAATCAGAAT
>JAJYBA010000158.1 GCA_021779235.1 Bacillota bacterium | reverse complement strand
TGTAACTATTTAGAAAGATAATTTATATGTTTTCTCTGGAGTGACTTGCAATAAGAAACGATAAAACTATTGAAATTTCATTTAGAAATTCTTCTTTTGCAAATATAAAATTCTCGTAAGCTTCCACAGGACGTGGAAGCTAGCGAACCTGAGGCAGGACGCCGAATGTGAGAGTTAGAGAATTTTATATGAGCAAAAGATTAGAATTTCTTAATGGAATTTCTTGTTTTGAGTTCGTTTGCAAGGCACGTAAGAGAAATTCTATACTTTAAATTTTTTAATCTCTTCATTTAAACCCTCTGCCATAGCATTTAGTTCTTGAGCTGTAGTAGAAAGCTGGGTAATAGTCTCTGACTGCTTTGTAACTGAAGAAGATATTTCCACTGTAGAAGCTGATACTTCTTCTGATACTGCCGCCAATTCTTCCGCTCTACTTTTAATAGTCTCTTTTTCTTCTACTGAACTATTAAGGGCTCTATATGCTTCATCTATCTGAGGCATTGTGCTATTAACCTCATTTTGTATATTCTTGAAGGAGTCTACAGTACCTTCAATTATTCTCATTTGATTACCAAGCTTCCCAGATAAAACTGCCGTTAATTCTGAAACATCTGAAGTTCCATTACCTACTAATTGTATAAGACCATTTATATTCATGGATGACTCCAATACCTGCTTCGAAAGTTTTCTTATTTCCTCTGCAACTACAGCAAAACCTTTTCCAGCTTCTCCTGCTCTAGCAGCTTCAATAGCAGCATTTAGTGCAAGTAGATTAGTCTGCTCAGCCACATTATTTATTACATTTGTTACTTCGCCTATTTTACCCACGTTAATGTTAAGGAACTTAAAACTCTCTTCTGTGTGTTCAAAAGAGTCTTTTACATCATGAATAGATTCCACCAATTCTTCAAGCTTCACTGCTCCATTATCAGCACTCTGTTTTATCTCTATTCCACTTTCCGATAAGAGCCTTACTTTATTTTGAATATCATCAAGCCTTTGCCCAAATCTATCTATTACTACTACAATTTCACTTATATTTGTAGTCTGTTCTGCCATTCCTTTAAACACGCCATCTATAGCCTGGGATACTTCCTCACTGGAAGCCGCAGCTTCTTGCCCTGAAGCTGTTAAATAATGAGATATTTTATTAAGACCTTGTGCAGTGTCTTTTATTTGTGAGATTGTTTTTTTCAAAATATGCAAACAGTTATTAAGGCTTTCTGTGAGTTTTTTTATTTCATCTTTACTTTTGCTCTCAAAGCTCACTGTTAAGTCTCCCTCTGAAAAATCTTCAAGCTTATCTACAATTTTAGTTAGTGGCATGGATATATTTTTAGAAATTATGAATCCAAGCACTAAAGCTAATGCCTGAATACCTAAAGATATAGCTAAAGTCTGAAGAATGCATCCTAGTATTACACTATACATATTTTCAAGAGATATTCCAATATTAATGGTACCTGCCAATTTAGAATTCTCATAAAAAGGTGCAGATACATTATAAACCTTCTGACCATCTGGAGCCTTAAATATAAAACCTGTGGTCTTTTCTTCCTTTACCACCGAATTAACGTTTCCCTGCTCAGTTGCAGAAGCTACCGCATCTGTTCCTTCACTACTTTTTTTTACAGTGTCCGTATTTTCTTCTTCCTTCTTAATGGAGGATTTCACATCATCACTGCTAACAATCATCTTCATATTTGTATCAACTAGGGATACATAAACAATGTTACCTTTTCCCTCTTTTTTAACATCTGCAATTATTGCTGATATCTTCCCTGTTTCATCTAACTTGTAATTCTTTATTTGTGTATTAACCGTTCCAACTAGGGTTGTTCCATCGTTTTTCATTTGACTTATTACCGCTCTTTGAACTGAAAAGTAAGATATTATTACAAAGGTTATTGTACACAAAGATGTCAGAAAGATTATGGTCGCAAGTATTTTTTTCTTCTGGGAATTAAACATTTCGTCCTCCTTCTTATAAAGTATAAGTACAACAATACTTCACTTTATACTATGTCAAAATTTTATTATATTTAATTTTAATAGCAATTCAATTTAATAATATTCTACATTTTATTCCAAAAATCCTCTAATTAATTTACTATTAAGTAAAAAGTTTCTAATAAATACATGTACTATGACATTAATATTTGCGACATAAGAAAAAAAGAAAGTGAATATGTTATCACTTTCTTCTTTTATATAATAATCTTATAATTTACTAGCTAATTCTATACTATCAACTATTTCTGTATTCCTAACATGCACTAAGCAATTAATAATGATGTTTTTAAAAATTTGGTATTTTTTCTTATATTATGCTAACAAAAGTATATATTATGTAAAATAAATTTTAGAATTACTTGGCGAAATGAGAGCATTTCAGCAATATATACTTTTCGTTGTAGCATAATATAAGAAAAGACTATTAATATTCAACATTCCTTAAGGATAGTCCCTTTGTTTTAGCCATTAGGCTATACTTAGACTCTGTTTTTTCAGTTAGCAAGGTTTCTATATCTGCTACCTTAAGCTTACCTTCACCTATATCTAAGAGGCTTGCCATAATAATTCTTACCATATTCCATAAAAATTCGTCAGCATTTACTTCTATTTCAATCATACCATTTTTTTCTATTATATTTATATAATTAATAGTTTTAGTAGTAGACTTAGTATTAGGTGTTACAGTAGCAAAGCCCTGAAAATCATGAGTTCCAACTAAAACCTCTGAGGCAATTCTCATTTCTTCTAAATTAAGTTTCATCTCAGTGTGATAAACATATTTTCTATTAAATACATTTCTAAATTCATTATTGTTTATTTTATAAACATAGGTTTTTGATTTTATGTTATATGCCGCATGGAATCTTTCACTTGCTTCCACTATAGATTTCACTGCTATATCCTCTGGTAAATTTTCATATAAATAATCCAGCATAGCTTCTATACTTAAATCGCAATTAGTATGAAAGTTTGCCAAATAATTTTCAGCATGCACTCCTACATCGGTTCGCTCACAGCCTAAAACCTGCACAGGTTCTCCCACCATTTTAGTTAATACACCCTCTATTTTACCTTGTACCGTCAAGTCATTATCCTCTTGTTTTTGCCATCCTTTATATCTACTTCCATCAAATTCTAATATCATCTTTAAATTTTTCATGTATATCCGCCTTTAACTTATTAAATTATTCATGGTTTAAGTCTACCCAATGAACACTTTAATTATAGCTTTACTATCAAAATAAAGCTATCACATTTTGGATAACTTACGTTCGTTTGCAAGGCACGCAAGCGGATTTTCATACTTTTTCTCTTAATACAATATAGAGTATTAGTTATAATAACGAAGGCGAAAGCATGTAGGAGTGTGATAGATAGTATATAATAAGTTTTACAGAATCTTAGTTTATGTAATGAAAAATTTCCGTAAGAAGCCCAGGATGCATAACAATTAATAATTGTTATGTCCCCTTAAGGAATACCCAGAGGGCTAGCACTTCTGAGACAGGACGTCGAATAAGTGCGCTAGGAAATTTTTCATGGAATAAACTTAGAGTCTGTTAACGAATTCTCTACTATCAGAACAACCTACATGCCGAACCTTCATGGGATGCTCACGCAGAATTATGATTTAATTTCATACACCCTTGTTTCATAAGGTCTTAATTTTATACTCTTACTAATCTCTTCGGCTTCCACCTTATAGTTTGATAACAATACCTGCTTTTTGTCATAATCAATTTGCTCTGGAAATTCAAATACTGGTTCATTTCCAAAGAAATTAACTATAATTAATAGGGTCTGTCCCTCTAATTGTCTTAAATATGCATATATTTCCTCATGTTCCCTATAAATTTCCTGAAAGCTACCATACACTAATGCAGCCTTATTTTTTCTTAAAGCTATCAATTTTTTATAATACTTTAAT
>JAJYBA010000157.1 GCA_021779235.1 Bacillota bacterium | reverse complement strand
ATAAAGGTGTTGGCTTCCTGTAACAAACCAAAATTCATAAGGTTTTGAATTTAACATAAGTAATACCTCCAAATATAAATTTTATTAATGTATTAAAGTTATTGTACAATTCAACTTGTACGTACAATAAGTACATTGTAAACCTTTTTTTTATAACTTTCAATAGGATGTTAAGAAAAATTAAAGAGGATATTTTGGTGGAATACTTAAAAGAAACATTGACAATATAAATTTTTGAAGTAAAATAAAAGTATAATCATATACGTACAAGATTGTGTCTGGAGGAGAAAAACTATGAGTTATGAAGATAAACTCTCAAAATATATGCAGATTGCTGAATATTTTAAGAGAGAAATTTTAGAAGGTAAGATATCGCCAGGCGACAAATTATTATCTGAAAATGAGATAGTTGAAAAATTTAAGGTTAGTAGACATACTGTAAGGCAAGCATTTATGGAATTAGAAAAAGATAAATATATCTACAAAGAGCAAGGCAAGGGTACTTTCTGTTCTTATTTGCAAAGTGAAAACAAAGCAAATAAAAAGACTGTTGCGGTGCTTACAACATATATATCTAACTATATATTCCCAGCTATTATTAGTGGTATTGAAGATGTTTTAAGTTCATCAGGTTATTCATTGCTTTTGTTTAATACCAACAATGAGAAAAATAAAGAAGCGGAATACCTTCAAAAAATAATGGAACATGATGTAGTAGGACTTATTGTAGAGCCAACTATGAGTGCATTAGAAAATGTAAATTTAGAATATTATAAGCGGTTAAGTGATAAGAACATACCTTATATATTTATGAATGCAAATTATGAAGAGTTAGATTCACCATATATAGTTATGGATGATGTTGAAGGCGGATATGTCCTTACTAAATATTTAATTCAGTTAGGACATAAGAATATAGCTGGAATATTTAAAAGTGATGATTTGCAAGGAGTTAATAGAAAGATTGGATATGCAAAAGCTTTATCCGAGTTTTCTATTCCTATAAATGAAACGATTATTGGAAAATATAAAACTAATGAAGAAGTATTTTCAACCTATGAATTTACTAGTAATTTACTTAGAAGAAATGAGAGACCTACAGCTATAGTTTGTTATAATGATCAAGTTGCAATACACGCATTACAAGCAATAAGAGATGAAGGACTTAGAGTTCCAGAAGATATTTCAATTGTTTCTTATGATGATTCTTATATTGCTACAGCTACAGAAGTTAAACTTACTACAGTAAGACATCCTAAGGATGAAATGGGAAGACGGGCAGCTAGATTTTTATTAGATATTGTAGAAGGGCGTGTAGAAAAGCCTTATTATGTTTATAAACCAGAACTAATTGTTAGAAATTCAGCAATGAATGTAAAGTAAAACTAGTGGTGAATTAGTAAGATAACTTTAACGTTATTTTACTAATACCACTTATATATAATAATAACCATACATGTACGTACAACACATGTGTAGTTGTATGTAGAATTTTAGGGGGGAATTTTAAAATGGCAAAGTATTCTTTAGGTATTGACTATGGCACAGAATCAGCAAGAGCCCTATTACTTAATGTAAGTACAGGGGAAGAAGTAGCATCATCAATGATGGCATATCCTCATGGAGTAATGGACGAACAACTGCCGGATGGTACTTTATTAGCGCCAGACTGGGCGCTAGAACATCCCAATGATTATATTGATGTTTTAAAAACTATCATTCCAGATGTTATTAAACAATCAAAGGTATCAAATGAAGATATAATTGGTCTTGGTATTGATTTTACAGCATGTACAATTTTACCTATAAAAGCAGATGGAACTCCTATATGTAATATAAAAGGCTATGAATCTAATCCACATGCTTACGTAAAACTTTGGAAACATCACGCAGCTCAACCAGAAGCAAATAAACTAAATGAAATTGCAGAAGCAAGGGGAGAAGAATTCCTTAAGCGTTATGGTGGAAAAATATCCTCAGAATGGTTTATACCTAAGGTATGGCAATTATTAGATGAAGCACCTGAAGTATATGCAGAAGCAGATAAAATTTTAGAAGCTACGGACTGGGTTATTATGATGCTTACAGGTAGTGAAAGAAGAAATAGTTGTACTGCTGGATATAAGGCACTTTGGCATAAACAAAATGGATATCCTTCAAAAGAATTCTTTAAAGCCTTACACCCAGGACTTGAAAACGTTGTGGAAGAGAAAATGAGTACTGATATCTACCCAATTGGTTCAAAAGCAGGAGAATTAACAGAAAAAATGGCTAAAGAATTCGGTTTAAAACCTGGCGTAGCAATAGCTGTTGCTAATGTTGATGCTCACGTAGCAGTTCCAGCTGTAGGTATAACTTCTGTTGGAAAAATGCTTATGATTATGGGTACATCAATTTGTCATATACTTTTAGGTGATGAAGAAAAAATGGTTCCTGGTATGTGCGGATATGTTGAAGATGGCGTAATGCCAGGTTTATATGGATATGAAGCTGGACAATCAGCTGTAGGAGATATATATGCATGGTTTGTAGACAATTGTGTTCCAGAAAGCTATCATGAGGAAGCTAGAAATAAAGGCATGAACATTCACGTGTTATTAACTGAAAAAGCTTCAAAGCTTAAGGTTGGTGAAAGTGGAGTTTTAGCATTAGACTGGTGGAATGGAAATAGATCAATACTAGTTGATGCCGACGTTACAGGCTTATTCCTCGGAATGAACTTAAATACAAAACCTGAAGAACTTTACAGAGCATTAATAGAAGCTACAGCATTTGGAACAAATGTTATTGTAGAAACCTTTAATAACTATGGAGTTCCAGTTAATGAATTATATGCATGTGGTGGGCTCGCTGAGAAAAATGCTGTGTTAATGCAAATTTATTCTGATGTTACAGGATTACCAATAAAGATATCACAATCAAGTCAAACTCCAGCATTGGGGTCAGCAATGTTTGGTGCTGTTGCAGCTGGAAAAGAAAATGGAGGATTTGAAGACATTTTCGAAGCAGCAAAAGTTATTCCTAAATTAAAGGATAAGGCATTTGAACCAATTGCTGAAAATGCTGTAGTCTATAAGAAACTTTATGCTGAATACAAAAAATTACATGATTACTTCGGTAGAGGAGAAAACAATGTAATGAAGGTATTAAAGGGTTTAAAGGAAGAAGCTAAAAAGTAGTAATTAATTCGTAGGGGGAACAGTTATGTTAGAAGAACTTAAAAAACAGGTTTTAGAAGCTAATTTAGACCTACCTAATCAAGGGTTAGTTAAGTTTACTTGGGGAAATGTTAGTGGTATTGACAGAGAAAAAGGATACGTAGTAATAAAGCCAAGTGGAGTTAAGTATGAGGAAATGACAATTGAAGATTTAGTAGTTGTAGATTTAGATGGAAATATAATTGAAGGAAATTTAAGACCATCTTCAGATACTGCAACACATTTAATACTTTATAAAGCATATCCTAAAATAGGAGGAATTGTCCATACTCATTCTCAATGGGCTACGGCGTGGGCTCAAGCTTGTAAACCAGTTCCTGCATTAGGAACTACTCATGCGGATTATTTTTATGGTGAAATACCATGTACAAGGCCTTTGACGGAAGCAGAAATTACAGGTGAATACGAAGAAGAAACGGGTAATGTAATAGTTGAAACTTTTAAAGGAAAAGACGTTACAGCTATGCCAGGTGTCCTAGTGGGTAGCCATGCACCTTTTACATGGGGGAAAGACCCATTAGAGGCTGTTCATAACTCAGTAGTTCTAGAAGAAGTGTGCAATATAGCATATCATACTATAAACTTAAATAAAGAAATAAAGCAAATAGATGCATTCTTACTCAATAAACATTACCTTAGAAAACATGGTAAAAATGCTTACTATGGACAAAGTAAATAACGCCTACAATAATTAAAATTAGAGGTGAAAAACAATGAAAATATTTATTGATACTGCTAATGTAGAAGAAATAAGACAAGCAAATGACATGGGGGTAATATGTGGGGTTACAACAAACCCATCACTTATTGCAAAAGAAGGTAGAGATTTTAATGAAGTAAT
>JAJYBA010000156.1 GCA_021779235.1 Bacillota bacterium | reverse complement strand
TTCCGATCTAGTCCTAAACTTAAAAATATATTTGAAATTACTTCAATTATCGGTTGTACAAATTTTCTGCCCTTTGTATCTAACATTGAATTTCTTTCCTCTCTAGCACTATTCTATAGTTTTAACTATATTTTTTATTTTATTATTTTTCTAATTGTTTTTTTTGATTTGTATCTATTAGTCCAAGCCTTTATAGGACTAGCCAATATATCTTTGGGACTTTTTGTGCTTTTATATACTACTGGGCCAAATATCAAATCTAATATGTGATAAGATTCTTTTCCTGCCTTATGCATTGAAGACCGGCAAGCTGCACAGTAAGTCACCACATAATCAGTGTTAAATTCAGAAACAATCTTTTGCGCCATTCTGTGTGATACGTTTGGATTTACAGTGGCAACCATTCCTCCTTGCCCACAACACATAGTATTTTCTCTAGAATTCTTAGATTCTAAATATTTGTATCCGAGCTCTTCAAGTATCCATCTTATGCCTTCATGGATATCAGCATAATTACGAGTAGGACAAGAATCTTGTATACTAAACACTATATCGCTATCTTTAGCTTTATTTTTAAACTCCTTAGGCAGTCCAAATTCTGGAATTAGAGTCCATAAAGAGGTGGTTTTCACATTCGGGCTATACTCCTTTAATGTTAAAAAACAATTTTGACAAGCTACTACTATTTCATCTATATTTAAGTACTCAATATCTTCTTCAAGACTTTTATATCTGCTACTAAATGCCTCTCTTTGTCCCATGACTAAAGTGGGCATGCCGCAACATTTTTGCAACGCAGAGACATTATTGAAATTTTCTTTAAGATAGCTTAATACATTTCCAACGGCCCTTGGGGAATAAGAGGATAAACTACATCCAGGCATAAAAGCAATACTCTTCATATCTTATTTCCTCCTTATAGTAAAAATTTTCATAAATCCAAAGCTAAGTAATTGATGCATATATACAGCCTTATGTCCTTTTAAAGGTGACTTCCCGCCATTAGCCTCTATTATAGACTCACGCATACACATGAAAGCTTTAGGAATTCTAAGACTTTTAGGACAAACTGTTGTGCATTTATTGCATAGATTGCATGAGTATGGAATTATGGAATTTATATGTTCATCCTTTAAAAATGCTCCGAATATATCCTGTGGGGATTCTCCAAAGTCGTTCATCATTACGCATTCTTTCATACACATCTTGCAACTTGTACAACTACTAGCTATTTCCTTCGAAATTTCCAAGGTTTTTAAACTATACTTTGACTTTACCATTTTACTCCCCCAGTAATACTCTTTTTTATTATATATATAATTACAGCACAAAAGTCCATATTATAAAAATGGTCTCTTTTATTTGAATTCCAATTGGTTTTGTTGTCTTTTTCACAGTGACCCTTCTATTCACAGGAATTCTATCATATAAATGCAAAACTGACAATCGACATTTCCGATAGATACCACTCTTACTATTTCAATATTATATAGCAAAAAACTCTGTGCGTAAGCTAGGCACAGAGTTTTTTGTTATACTTTTATTATTTCTTTTTATTTATTACCAAAAAATATCCCGTCAATAAGACCATATTCTTTAGCTTCTTTTGAAGACATAAAATTGTCTCTTTCCATATCATATTCGAGTTTTTCTATTGATTGCCCTGTTTTTTCACTATATATTTCTATGAGTTTTCTTTTAGTTTTTAAAATTCTATCAGCATATATTTTTATATCAGTGGCTTGACCATTTAAATTTCCTGAAATAGACGGTTGGTGAATCATAATCTCACTATTTGGTAAAGCAAATCTCTTTCCTTTAGTTCCACCAGCTAATAAAAAAGATCCCATACTAGCTGCCATGCCAATACATATTGTGGACACATCCGGTTTAACATGTTGCATTGTATCATAGATAGCAAGGCCAGCTGTAATTACACCACCTGGGCTATTAATATAAAAAACTATATCCCTATCTGGATCTTCCGCCTCTAAAAATAACATTTGCGCAATTACGATGCTTGCGGTAGTATCATTAATTTCTTCACTTAAGACTATAATTCTATCCTTCAATAACCTTGAATAAATATCATAGGATCTCTCCCCTGTGCTAGTATGATCTATGACTACTGGTACATAACTCATCAAAGCTCTCCCCTTCTAAAATAATAATTATATTATGAAGCCTTCATCATAGATGGAGTAGAAGTCTTTCTATTGCATAGTTCTATCTGTTTATACAATAAAACCTTAACCTTAGATCTTCTAAATTCTCCTGGAGAAACCTGAAACATCTTTCTAAAAGCTCTTGAAAAGGCTTCTTGAGATCCAAACTGATATTTTAATGCAACTTCAACTATTTTTATATTACTTTCAACTAATTCCTTAGCAGCTTCAGTTAAACGTCTTTTTCTAACGTACTCCATTAATGTCTCACCAACTAATACATGAAACACTCTATGATAATGATACTTAGAAAGAAACGCCTTTTTAGCTAAATCATCAAGAGAAATCTTTTCAATTAAGTTATCTTCAATATATTCTATTGAGGTTTGAATCTTTTCATTATAATTCATATCCATAGTGCCCCTCCACATCATTTCAGCTACATATATTAATTATAAAAAGTTTAAAGAAAAAAGTCCTGACATTTTTTGCTCTATTTTAAGCTTCTTTAGTTTGTCAAATCATATTTATAGCACGCAACTGCCTCAACCTGCTTAAAGCCTTCTTGCAGATATAAATCTTTTGCTCTTTCATTATCCGCATTTACACAAAGCACTGTCCTATCATAGGATTTTTCTTTAGCAAAATGCAGAGAGGCTCTCAAAAGACTTCTTCCTAGACCTTTGCCCTGATACTCTGGTATTATTGCGAGAGGTCCTATATTCATTATGGCAGAACCTTCGTACTCATCCATAGATCCCCTAATTACCCCTATAGGTCTTTCTTTATGGTACAGTATCATTGAACCACCATTTATGTTATCTTCACTATTCATCATATTTATAACTATTTTAGGGGTAATCGGTGTTTCGCTTCCCTTAAGCTTTACAAAACTAGAATTTCTGACTTCACACCAAACTTCTTCATCACTGCCGAACCTAAAGGGCCTTATTTCATACCCCTCAGGGAAGCTGAACTCAGGTACCACTAAATCCTCTCTCACAAGTAGAAAAGAATATCTATCCACTGCAAACTTTAATCCTTCAATGTGCTCCATCAAATTTTTGTTCACTATAGGTACGAAAACAAAAGCATAATCAATATCTGCAGTGTACTTTAAAATGGTTTGCATCATCATATGGTAACACTCTTGCTCTTCAATTTCTGAATGGAAAATCCTGAATCGTCCCTTTCTTCCGCTCTTATTATAATCGTCAATTATAAGTGAAGCTGCTGCCACTATTTCTCCCTGCTCATCAGTAACTATGCAGGTGGGATTTTCATCATTTGGCCCGAATTTTTTTAAATCTGCATCATATAGGAAAGAATCATCAATCTCCATTCTATGCTTCTTGCAATACTCTACAAAACCTTTAACTCTATCACTTTTTAATACCTCAACCTTCATATTACTCCCACATCCCTTTCAAAATTACTTATCTTAAATTTATAAACTCACTATAAAATTTTTTAATGGTCACCTCATTCATTTATAAAATACATATAATGCTATATATACATATTAATCCAATAACGAATAAAAATATAGATAAAAATGGTCTCATATTATTCTATACTCGAAAAGCTACCACTTTTTAATTTACTACTGAAGTGCCCTTGTTTTTTCATCATAAGAATAAAGAAGATATGTGAAAAAAGTATAGATTAACATAACTAAGCCAACAAATCTCCACCCATTTTCAATAGTTGTAAACTTAAGGATTGTACCCATAATTGCTGGTCCAATAGTAAAACCAAGCCTCATAATTATTGCAGTCATTGTAGATTTTTCCCATTTATGAAAAAAGAACGTAAAAAAATACCCCCTAGGTTAAGGGGGTTCAGAAGTTCGTTAATATTATACTTTTACTCAAAAACGTTACATTTAAGCTCTCTCTTTTGATCTGTT
>JAJYBA010000155.1 GCA_021779235.1 Bacillota bacterium | reverse complement strand
AAACTCTTTCACTTTCTCAACTTCAGTCACTATCACATTTTCATCCTCTCCAATATCGCTACCAAATTTCTTTGTGTCCTCAGTCTTATTTAACACTGCTCCTAATATTTTGGCATTTACCTTTTCCAAAAGTTCCTTTGTTTTTCTAGCCTCTTCCATATTCACTTCACCAGCTCCAATAACTAAAAGGCAGCCATCTACATATTGTGAAATAATTTGGGCATCGCTTTGCTCCATTATCGCTGGAGTATCCACAATAACAAAATCATATTTTTCCTTAGTAAGTTTTAAAAAGTCACCTATTTTATTACTCATAAGTAACTCGGAGAATTTTTCACTATTTAGTCCACTGGTAAGCAAATAAAGATTTTCATAATTAGTCTTAATTGCTGCTTGTCCATTATATTTTTCATTTTTAAGAATAGTTGTTAATCCAACATTATTAACAGTTCTAAATACTTTATGAAGGCTTGGACTATTTAAATTACAATCTATTAGAAGGGTTTTTTTACCACTGTTTGCCATGGTTACAGCTAAGTTTGCTGCAACCGTAGTTTTTCCCTCTCCATTTTTAGTACTAGTAATAAGTACACTTTTAACATTAGAATTATTATATGCAAATTCAATATTATTTCTTAACACTCTATAAATCTCAGCCATAGATGATTTAGCCTCATTAATTTTTATCATATCTTCGCGCATCACTTTCTCATCCTCCTACTAAATTATCGTTTTGGAATAGAAATTAAAATAGGCATGTCCAAACAATCCTTTATGTCTTCCTCAGTCCTCACAGTTTGGTCAATAAACTCAAGCAAAATAACTAAACCTGTCGAAACCATTAGTCCCAGAAAAAAGGCAATTGAAACATTTCTCTTTCTATTAGGTGATATAGGTGCACTTGGAGTTTCTGGCTCATCAAGAATTTCTATATCTCCTGCCGGCAATACCCTTCTAGATTCTAATATGAAATTTTTCACTAATTCTTTGGCTACATTTGCTGTAATGCTTGGCGTATCTCCCTTTACTATCAGCTCTAATATCTGAGTATTTGTTTTGGGAGTAACTGTTATTAAATTACTAATATCATTTGTACTATATTCCTTAATGCCCTCCTGAGTTTTTTTCAAAACTGAATTGGACTTTGCTATTTCTGAATAAGTTTTAACTAAATTCTGATACATAGTAATATCACTACTAGTATATCTATCTTCATAGAAAACCTTAGCTGCTTCTTTACCTATGATTACACTTACCTTTGCCTGATACACAGGCTTTATAAAAAAGAAACTCACCATTGCCGCAATTATTACAGAAAATAATGTAATATATATGATTGTCCATTTTCTCTTAAGAATTATCTGCCACACCTCTAGTAGATCTATTTCTCTTTCTTGCTCCATTTTCTTACCCCCTAGTTTTTAATATATATTTATATATACATATACCTATATTATTATTATTAGCGGAGAATTATTACTCATAATTTTTTAATTTTTTTACCTATAGAGATGTTAAAATTATTGATTTTTTTAATCATAACTTTCATATATATGCTTTTAATAAAATGATTTTTTTTCACGCAAAAAAACTACCAAAACGCATCTCTGTGTTTTGATAGTTTTATATGTTTTGAGTAAATTCTTCATATTTACAAAATTTCTATAAGCTTATTTTTCATATCCCCTTGGATGTCCCTTATGCCACTGCCACGCAGTTTCTATAATGGTTTCAAGGGAAGCATATTTAGGCTTCCATCCGAGAATTTCACGTGCTTTATCACTAGAAGCTATGAGTACTGCTGGGTCTCCGGCACGTCTAGGTGCAATTTCTGCTTTTATTTCGTGACCAGTAACCTTTCTTGTCACTTCAATTACTTGATTAACAGAAAAGCCTTGGCCATTCCCAAGATTGCAAATTATGCTATCTCCACCTCTTCTAAGTCTTTCCACTGCAAGTAGATGAGCATTAGCTAGGTCCGTTACATGGATATAATCTCTAACACAAGAACCATCTTCAGTATTATAATCATCTCCAAATACCATAATCTTTTCTCTTTGTCCCAGTGCCACCTGAAGGATAAGCGGAATTAAATGAGATTCTGGTCTATGGTCTTCTCCTATATTTCCACTTACATGTGCACCTGCTGCATTAAAATATCTTAAAGCCGTATATTTTATACCATAAGCATTATCACACCATTTTAAAATCTTCTCCACTGCAAGCTTTGATTCTCCATAAGGATTAGTAGGAAAAGTCCTATCCTCTTCAAGTATAGGAACATTATCTGGTTCTCCATAAGTTGCTGCAGTAGAAGAGAAAACTATATATTTAACTTTATGATCTCGCATAGCCTTAAGTAAATTTATAGTAGAACCAATGTTGTTATCAAAATACTTTAGTGGCTCTGTAACACTTTCTCCTACTAGTGAATCTGCTGCAAAATCAATAACCGCATCTATAGTATTTTCTGTAAAAATCCTATTAAGTATTTCTTCATCTCTTAAATCTCCGCAGTAAAGCTTTCCACCCAATAATGAATCCTGGTGTCCCTTTTGAAAATTGTCTAAAACAACTACCTCTTCACCTTTTTCTAAGAGCTCAGCTACCATATGACTTCCAATGTAACCTGCTCCCCCACATACTAAAATAGCCATTAACTAAATTCCCCTCTCCTAAAAACTTATTATGAAATATAATTAATATAATCATATATACATATCTATTTTAACACAACCCTTACTATTAGTCATAATTTTCTTATTGTGTAAAATTATTTCTCAAAGGTTGACTTTACTGGGCTCGAGGCATATAATAAGTTGAATTAAATTCTTAAGCTTTTTAGTATTATCCTAAAAAGCTATTTTTGTTGGAGGTGACATAAATGGATTCTGGACCCGGGCAGAGTAGTAGCTATATAAAATTTAATATTATTATAGAGGAAGAATTCATTTATGCTAAAGCTTTAATCTAACCATGCATTCTTCCTCTCATAAGATTTAGGAGGGGTTAGCATGGCAAATGGATTAAACGGAAAAGGACTAACTGAATTTTTGCTAAATGGAAGTATAGATGAAATAAATAAACTTATTCAATTTATTCATCCTGCAGATATTTTAGTGGCTATTAGGCAGTATGAGGGAGATAAGATAAAATTATTTCAAAAATTATCCCCAAATGTAATTGCTGATATTATTGATTATGCAGATGATGAGGAAAAATATAATCTCTTATCCATTCATTCTGAAATGACGCAGAAGAAAATCATACACGAAATGTCTTCTGATGAATTGGTAGACTTATTAGAAGCAGTTTCAGAAAATGAAGCTGAAAGCATCATGGTAAAAATGAATAAAGATGAGGTTGATGAAGTAAAAGAATTGTTAACCTACCCTCCAGACAGTGCTGGTGGAATTATGGCCACTGAATTTGTCAGTGTAAAACAGAATATGACAATAGGTGACACCTTACGTTATCTCCAGAAGGAAGCTCCAGAAGCAGAAACTTCATATTATATATACGTAATAGATGAAAATGATTTTTTAAAGGGAGTTATTTCCCTTAGAGATATAGTTATAAGTAGCTTTGATGTGAAAATCTCCGACATTATGAACAGTAATGCCATGAGCATACCAGTTGATATGGATAGAGAAGAAGTTGGTCACATCTTTGAAAAATATGGATTTTTAACTATGCCTGTAGTCAATGAAAAAATGCAGATTTTAGGAATAGTAACTGCAGATGATATTATGGAAATTCTTAGCGATGAGCATACTGAGGACTTATATCGTCTGGCAGGTTTAAAAGAAGATGAAAAGGTTACTGGTTCTCTTAAAGCTTCTGTGAGTAGTAGATTACCCTGGCTATTTGTAAATCTAGTAACGGCCATAATGGCAGCTGCTACCGTTAGTCTTTTTGAGGGCACCATCGAAAAGGTTGTAGCTTTGGCCACTTTCATGCCAATTGTTGCAGGCATGGGTGGTAATGCAGGTACCCAAACGTTAACTATTATTATTCGTAGCATTGCCCTAGGAGAAATAGACGCTAAAAATTCCAAGAAAATATTATTAAAGGAATTCGGTGTAGGTCTA
>JAJYBA010000154.1 GCA_021779235.1 Bacillota bacterium | reverse complement strand
GTTTTGATAGCCATTCACTATTAAACCTAACCTCTGTTTTCTCTGGATCAAGTATTTTAAACATTTGTTTTTTATAAGTCTCTGCATTAATCAATACTTCCTCGCTGGTAAGCTCCTTTCTTGTTTTTGATTTTCCTGTAGGATCTCCAATCATGCCTGTGAAATCCCCAATAATTATAATAACCTTATGTCCTAAATTCTGTATTTGCCTTGCTTTTCTTAGAACTACAGTATGCCCTAAATGAATATCTGGTGCAGTTGGGTCTAGTCCAAGTTTAACAATAAGCTGTCTATTACTTTCCTCAACATTAATAAGTTTTTGCTTTAACTCCTCCTGGTCGATTATTTCAGCTGTGCCTTTAGCTATAATTTTAATTTGTTCGTCAATATTAATCATTATAATTCCTCCTATTTTTTAGTTTATAATTAACTTTCTATGACAGTTTGCTCGCCTAAGCTTTCTTTTGATAAAATATTTTTTTCAAATACCAAAAACTAAAATCTGTAATTTTGAGTAAAACAAAAAACTCCCGCCCTCTAGAATATCTAGAGGACGAGAGTAAAATCCCGTGTTACCACCCCAATTTATTAATACGTTGCCATATTAACCTCTTCAAGTACGACACATAATATGCGTTTATACTCTAGCACTTTAACGGATGCAAGGATTCCGGCAACAGCCTACTACCAACATAAAGATAAACCTTAAGTGGATTTGGTGTGCAACTCAGAGATGTATTCGTAATACTATTCTTTGCTCCTTCTCAGCTAGGGGAGCTCTCTGTAAAAGAAACTGTTTTACTACTGGTTCTCATCACAGCTTTTATTATTTACATTATTTAATATAGAATATGAAACTAGCATTTTAAATGTTAATAAGAATTATAATACTAATTTTCAGAAAAATCAACTATTATTTCTGAATCCCTAATACATCTTCTACTCTTTCATTTAAATAGACATAAGAATCAAAAACTCCTTGATTGTAAAACTCCGGTGCTAACTCATCCATTATAAAATCAAGAATTATGGATGCACCTAAATCGCCTAATTCTTCATTTCTCTCCTCAGAAAAATAGGTTTTTATTGATGAAACCATTTCACTTCTTTTTTCTTTGCTTAATTTAAATTTATTCTTCATAACTTCCTCCTAAGCTTATTTAAATTATAATTTTTAAATTTAACTAAAACCCAATAATAGATTTAAATATGTAATATAAAAGAGGTATGAAAATAGATGGGAGCATGTTGCCGACTTTTATTCTTTTAATTTCCAGCATATTTGCACCAATTGCTACAATTAATAATCCACCAATAGCAGACATCTCATTTACCACCGAAGTTACTAAAAATTGTTTCATTAGAGAAGCAGTTAAAGTTATAATGCCTTGATATATAAAAACGGAAATTGCTGAAAAACATACTCCTATTCCTAAGGTAGATGAAAAGATAATTGCAGATATTCCATCTATTAAAGATTTAGCAAACAATATACTATGGTTATTAGTAAGACCACTCTCCAAAGAACCCATTATAGCCATTGCCCCAACACAATATACCAAACTAGCTGTTACAAAGCCATTGGCTAGTCCTCCTTGTTTGGAAAATTTACTTTCGAGCCATGCGCCAATTCTTTCTATTCCCTTTTCAATCTTTAGCATTTCGCCCATTAGTGTTCCTAATGTAAGGCTAATAATTAATAACAATATGTCATTAACTTGTAGTGCCCCTTTTAGTCCAATAAGAATTACAGAAAGTCCAAGCGCTTTCATAATTGTCTCATTATACTCACTTGAAATCTTATTTTTAAATAAAGAGCCAGCAAGCCCTCCAAATAATATGGATAGCGCATTTACAATTGTACCTAACATAAATATTCCCCCCTTAGTTCCATAACTTTCATAATAATTATAAACGTAAAGATTATTCTTTTCCACCAAAAACACCAATTTATTAGTTTTTTTCTAATAAACCACTTTCTATAATTTTATTAAGTTTAGTACACTTTGGATATTATACTGCTCAAGGACATAAAATTAAGAAATCAAGTTTACTTTGTAAAAAAATTAAAGAACCAAGCTCTCAAATAATGCTTGATTCTTTAATATAAAATATACTATAGTATTCTACTATAATTATGCAATAATAATTCTTATTGTTCTAATCTACTTTAAACATTCCTACTCTATTTCTTAGGTTTTGTGCAGCCTCGTCCACCTTTGTTGCAAACTCTGCCACCTCTTCACAGGAAGATAACATTTCTTCCGATGAGGCTGAAATTTGCTCTGAGGATGCTGAAACCTCTTCTGCTACAGCAGATACATTTTGAACCTTATTTATTACAGCTGTTTTAGAAGCATCTACACTTTTTAAGGAAATGTTGGTTTCCTGCATAAGTGGGGCTATCTCTACAACTGAGTTTATAATATCCTCAAAAGACATAATAGTTTCACTTGCAATACCTTCTTGATGGGCTATAAGTTCTTTAACACTAGCAGTAGTATCAATAACATCATCTGTTTCTTTTGATATTGATTTAACTAAGTTTAAAATTTCCTCTGAAGAATTCTTAGATTCTTCTGCAAGCTTTCTGATTTCATCTGCAACTACTGCAAAACCTTTTCCTTGTTCTCCTGCTCTAGCTGCCTCTATAGCTGCATTTAAAGCCAAAAGATTAGTTTGTTCTGAAACTCCATTTATGACATCAGTTATGTTTCCTATTTTTGAAACTGTGTCTGAAAGGCCAGTAACCTTATTTACCACTACTTCAAAGGAAGTTTTTATTTCCTTTATAGAATTTACTAGACTATCTATTTGCCCTTTACCATTAATGGCTCTCATTTGTGTGTCATTAGCTTTATTATTTACATTAACAAGTTTATCCTCTACTAAGCTTAATTGTCCTGTAAAATCATTAAGTAAACTTACCACATCTGCAATTTCATTAGCTTGCTCTAAAGCACCTTTTGCCACTTCTTGAATTGCAGATGCAACTTCATTTGCAACACTGGTCATTTGCCTAGATGTAGAAGAAAGTGTAACTGCTGACGCCCCAACTTCATTAGATGTGTCTTTTACACCCTTAATAGATTCTTTGAGACCAGTTAAGGTTTTATTTATCTTACCTGACATTAAAGCTATCTCATCTTTCCCTTTTTCATTTACTGCAATTGTAAGGTCTCCTTGAGCTATTTGATTCATCGCTTCTGAAACCTTTTCAATAGGTTTTGCAATTCCTCTTGCTATCATTATGGCTAAGCTTGCCGCTATAATAATAGTTAATAAAATTATTCCAGCTATCGCCATAATAACAAGGCTAGCGGTTTTAGTAAGCTCTTTAACTGGTATATTAGCTACAAAGGTCCAACCAAGTTCCTTATTAGTATCATAAGCTACTAATTTACTAACTCCAGCATAGGTGTATTGTCCTACCCCTTGTTTCTTTGCAAGAATCTCTTTACCAATATCTACTTTAAGTATATTCTTCTGCAGGATTTCCTTTTCACTTGAATGTGCTATTACTGTTCCATCGCTTTCAAGTATGTATATATATCCTGTGTCCCCTATTTTAATAGCATTTGTTATTTTTGATATTTGACTTAGTAATACTGAGGTTAATATTGTTCCCCTAATTTCATTATTAGAATCCAGAATAGGCACGGCTACTACAAACACATTCTTCCCGCTTGATGCGCTTTTTTTAGCTTTAGAGATTTGTACAGTTTTTGCTGCTTTCATTCGCACATAATATTCCGTAGCACTTAAGCTCTTTCCATCTATGGTTCCAAGCGCGCTGACCATAACCGTTCCATTCTTGTCTAAGAGCAAAATATTATCATAAATTTCATAGGTTTTCATAGTTGCTTTAAATTCATCTACTAGTATACGTTTCATTTGCAAATCTGATTTTCCAGTTTCTAAATTGTTTAAATACCCATTTACTAATGGATTATCAGCCATATCTTGTCCATTTTTCGTTATTAATGATATAGATTCGTCAATTGAAGACATTGCAGATTTTTCTTGTTTCTGCAGGCTTGCCTTTGCTTCTTTCATGCTTGAGCTTTGCGTTATTGCCATTATTGTTGCACCTGTTATTATTACAGGAATAAGC
>JAJYBA010000017.1 GCA_021779235.1 Bacillota bacterium | reverse complement strand
AACATCATAGTGCTCTTGACCAATTATTCTAGGGTCAAGCATCCTTGAAGTAGAGTCTAGTGGGTCTACTGCTGGATAAATGCCAAGTTCAACTATCCCTCTAGAAAGCACTGTAGTAGCATCAAGATGGCTAAATGTAGTAGCCGGAGCTGGATCTGTTAAATCATCCGCTGGTACGTATACAGCTTGAACAGAAGTAATAGATCCTTGCTTTGTAGATGTAATTCTCTCTTGAAGCGCACCCATCTCTGTAGCAAGTGTAGGTTGATATCCAACAGCACTTGGTATTCTACCTAAAAGAGCAGATACTTCTGAACCGGCTTGTGAAAATCTAAATATATTATCTATAAATAACAGTACATCTTGGCCTTGATCCCTAAAATGTTCTGCCATGGTAAGACCTGTTAATGCAACTCTCATTCTAGCTCCAGGCGGTTCATTCATCTGACCAAAAACTAAAGCGGTTTTAGCTATAACTCCCGATTCTTTCATTTCATTATAAAGATCGTTACCTTCTCTAGTTCTCTCACCAACTCCAGTAAATACTGAGAGTCCACCATGCTCTTTTGCAATATTATTTATAAGTTCTTGAATAAGAACAGTTTTACCAACTCCTGCACCACCAAAAAGACCAATTTTTCCACCTCTTTGATATGGTGCTATTAAGTCTATTACCTTAATACCAGTTTCAAACATCTCTGGTTCAACAGACTGTTCTTCAAAAGTTGGGGCAGCTCTGTGAATAGGCATATATGTATCGACCTTAACTTCTCCCATTTCATCCATAGGCTTTCCAAGAACATTAAATAACCTTCCTAGTACTACATTTCCAACCGGGACTGTTATTGGATTGCCTGTATCAACAGCTTCTAGCCCTCTTTTTAAACCTTCTGTGCTCTCCATTGCTATTGCTCTTATAATATCATCGCCAATATGTTGTTCAACCTCAGCTACAACTATTCTATCTTCCATCTGAATCTCAATGCTATTGAAAATATTAGGAAGACTATCTGAATCGAACTTTATGTCTATAACAGGCCCTATTATTTGAACGACTTTTCCTATATGTCCTGGCATAGTATACCTCCTTGTATTCCTCTGGGAAGAAAACAATTACTAATTGTTTCCCCTCTATTTACCTTTGAGCTTCTGCTCCTCCAACTATTTCTGATATCTCTTGCGTAATTGCACTTTGTCTAATTCTATTATATTTCAAATTAAGTTTTTCAAGTAAATCAGTAGCATTGTTAGTAGCTGATCCCATAGACTCCATTCTAGCCCTGTGCTCACTAGCTTTTGAATGCAGCATAGCATTTAACATTTTGCCACCTAAAAATAATGAAGTAATTTCATACATTGATTTTTCATCTATTGCTTCAATTTCTACATATTCTTTGCTAGCATTCTCTTCATTATCAAAATTTAAAGGAAGTACCTTTTCAATTTTAACTTCATTTTTTACTGCTGAAATAAGTTTTTTATAGACAATGTGGACCTCACCTATTTCTCCACTACTATACATACTAAGTGCGTGGTTAATAACGGTATTCGCTTCCTTTTGAGAAGGTACATCTGAAATTTCAACGTATTCAGCCACAGTTTCAACATTAAGCTTTTTAAATATAACTCTTCCTTTTTGACCTACAACAATTATACTGTAGTCTTCCTTGCTGCTTTTTAACCTATCTATCAGTTCATTTACTACTGACCAATTAAATCCGCCACAAAGACCTGTATCCGAGGTTATTACAACATACATTTTTTTGTTATTGTTGTTTCCTCTTATATAGATACTATCATCTTCATAATTATCTTTAACTTGCTTAATAGTTTTCTCAAGTTTATATAAATAGCTATTATTCGTGTCTACCTTATCTCTTAATTTCTTATATTTAGATGTGGCAACTAGTCCCATGGCTTTGGTGATTTTCTTAGTGTTTGTTATGGATTTTATTCTCCGCTTAATTGCAATAAGCCCTGTACCTGCCATGTTTCACCTCTCTTTAGCCTTGATAAATATATTATCAAGGCAAATTAATTACACCTAAAGGTGCATCTCAACGACTTCCTTTCGAAATGTCGTCAAGATTATTCAGCTAAAAATATTTTTTTATACTCCTCTATAGCTTCAATAAGTTGTTGTTTTGTTTTATCATCTAATACCTTATTATCTGCTATTGCTTTACCTACTTCTCTATGATGTGTGTCCATATACTCTAAAAATTCTTTCTCGAATCTTTTTATGTGATGTACTGGAATATCCATAAGATAGTTATTTGTTCCTGCAAAGAAAATCATAACTTGTTTTTCTACTGACACTGGCATATATTGATCCTGTTTCAATATTTCAATTAATCTTTTTCCTTTTTCTAGTCTCATCTTGGCATCTTTATCAAGATCAGTACCAAATTGAGCAAAAGCTGATAACTCTCTATATTGAGCGAGTTCAAGTCTTAAAGTTCCTGTAACTTGTTTCATAGCTTTTGTTTGGGCATTTCCTCCAACTCTTGATACAGATATTCCCGCATTAACAGCAGGTCTTTGTCCTGAGTGAAACAATTCAGACTCAAGAAATATTTGCCCATCTGTTATAGAAATAACGTTAGTTGGTATATATGCAGTAACGTCTCCTGCAAGAGTTTCTATTATTGGAAGTGCAGTTAATGATCCTCCACCTAATTTATCTGAAAGTTTCGCAGCTCTTTCTAATAACCTTGAATGAATATAAAATACATCTCCTGGATAAGCTTCTCTACCTGGTGGTCTACGAAGTAATAGGGACATTGTTCTATATGCCACTGCGTGTTTGGACAAATCATCATATACTATTAGTACATCCTTGCCCTTATTCATAAAGTATTCTCCCATGCTACATCCAGCATAAGGTGCTAAATACTGTAATGGCGCTGATTGAGATGCTGTGGATGCTACAACTATTGTATAATCTAACGCTCCCATTTCAGATAATGTGTTAACGATATGTGCAACAGTAGATTGTTTTTGGCCAATTGCAACATATATACATACAACATCTTTACCCTTTTGATTTAAAATAGTATCGATAGTCAAAGCTGTTTTACCTGTCTGCCTATCCCCAATTATAAGTTCTCTTTGGCCTCTTCCAATTGGTACCATTGAATCTATTGCTTTTATTCCTGTTTGAAGCGGCTCTTTAACTGATTGCCTTCCAATAACTCCATATGCTTCAACTTCTACTGGTCTTGTCTCAGTAGTCTTAACTGGACCTTTACCATCTATAGGTACACCTAAAGAATCCACAACTCTTCCAATTAAGGCTTCCCCTACAGGCACTTCGACCACTTTGCCACTTCTTTTTACTATGTCCCCTTCTTTAATACCTTCTCCAGGGCCCAAAAGTACACACCCTACATTATCTTGTTCTAGGTTTAGTGCCATACCATATACGTCATTAGGGAATTCTAGAAGTTCGCCTTCCATACATTTATCTAATCCATATACTCTTGCAATTCCATCACCTATTTGAATTATTGTTCCTGAGTCAACAGTGTCAATTTTATTTTCATATCTCTCTATTTCTTTCTTTATAATAGATGTTATTTCTTCTGGTTTTACATTCATGATCTCACCTCTATTCCTATTTAAACATTAATTTTTTCATTTCCTCTAATCTGCTCTTTATAGTACCATCAATAACATCGTCCCCAACCCTTATGTATACTCCACCAATGATATTCTTATCTAATTTTTCATCAAAGATAATTTTCTTATCATACATGTTGTATAGCTTCATTCTAAGGCTTTCCTTCTCAGTTTCTTGTAGTGGTATTACCGTTCTAACCTCAACCAATAAAGTGTTGTTTCGTTCTAAATGGATCTTTTCCATTTCTTTAAGTTTTTCTTCAGTAAATAATATTCTATCCTTTTCTATAAGAATAAGTAAAAAAGATAAAAGCTCCTCGTCAATTTTGCCCTTAAAAATATTAATAAACATATCTTTTTTTCTAGAAGTACTTATTTCTGGATGCTTAATAACTTTTAGGAACTCAGCATCATTTTTCATAAGTGAAACAATTTCTCGGAGATCATTTAAATATTCTTCTACTTTCCCTTTTTCCTCAGCAACTGTATATAATGCTAAAGCATATCTTTTATCCAAGTATTCATACATTTTAGCTACCTACCTTAAAGATGAAATCCTCAATTAATCTTCTGTGTTCATTTTCATCTATATGCTGTTCAAGAGCCTTTTCAGACAGTATTAACGATAAATCTATGACTTGTTTTCTAACTTCACTTTCTGCTTTTTGTTTTTCTCTTTCGATTTCTATTCTTGATCTTTCCATAATTATAATTGATTCTTTTTTTGCTTCATCAATAATCTCTTGAGAAATCTTTTGGGCATTCACTTTATATTCTTCTACTATTTCTCTTCCCTTTATCTTTGAATCATGCAATAGTTGTTCTTTTTCTTTTCTTGAAATTTCTGCTTTTTCTTCATCATCTTTAGCCTTCTTAATAGACATTTTGATTCCATTTTGCCTATCATCCATTATCTTATTTACTGGCTTAATTAAAAAGCGTTTTAGTATAAAAAGCAATAAAATAAAATTTATTATAGTAAAAAAAATTGTAGGTATATATGCAGTCAAGTTCATTCTCTGTTAAAGCCCCCTTTCAGGCCAAGCTTCTTAATTGTTCACTTTATTACTTAAATGCTAAAATCAATGCTATCAGAAACGCATAAATAGCTGTAGCTTCTGAGAATGCAGCACCTATAACTAATGTACTGATGATAGATCCCCTAGCTTCCGGTTGTCTTGCAACACCCTCTACAGCTTTGGCTGCAGCATTACCTGTTCCTATTCCTCCACCTATACATCCTATAGCTGCAAGACCTGCACCTATTGCAGACATAGCTGTCACAAATAGTTTTGGATCGATGTTATTCATATTGAATTCCTCCTTAATTTTTAAAAACTAAATTTAGTGTTCTGCTATAACTTTTATATTAACCATTGTCAACATAACAAAAATAACCATTTGGATAACTCCATCAAATAAATCAAAATAAAAATGCAATGGTATTGGGACAACTAATTGAGCAAATCCAGTCAAATGTGCTAAACTTTTATATGCTAATTCTATTATTACTACACCTGCAGTCATATTTCCAAATAATCGAAAACTTAATGAAACTGGCAACATAACTCTCTCTATTAGATTAATCGGCAAAATAAATGAGTATGGCTCAACATATCCTTTGAAATAGTGGCCTAGCCCTACTTTTTTAATTGCATACCATTGGACAACAAAGAATGTTATTAATGCTAGTGCTAATGCAACACTATAATCTACCGTTGGTGGTTTAACACCTATAAGTCCGGTAAGATTCATAAAGACTAAAAAAATTGCAATTGCTCCCACAAAGGGTACGAAACCCATGTATTCTTCTCCCATATTATCCCTAACAAGGTTGTTTATAGAATCCATAACTATTTCTATTATGTTCTGTTTCTTATCAGGAATTATTTTTAAGTTCCTTGTAAAATAAATACATAAAATGACTACTATAGCTATTATGCACCACTGAACAAGTATACTTTCTGCAATTCCAATATTATATCCAAAGAACTTAATATTAAATAACGGTTCTATTTTATCCATTAGCTCACTTCCCTTCAATGTTTTTATTATTTATTCCGTAATACACTAAAGATATAAACTGCGAACTATATCCGAAAATATATGCAATTATATTAAACATATTATGTCTACCAATGATAAATCCAATTACACTTACCAAGAAAACTCTTATGAAAAATCCTACTACTATTATTGCCCTATTTTTTGTATTTTTATTATCAAGAGAATACTCTAATGTAATACCATTAACATAAAAATTCGTTAATGCTATTATTAACCCTAATAAAAAAAATAATGCATATGATTTAGCTGTAAAATAAATCACTGCAGTAAAAATTAAAGAAATGAAAAAATCATATAAAACAATTTTTTTAAACATGTTCTTAAAATCGCTATTCACTTTTTTCTCCTCACAATCTAAATATATATAAATTATAATCCTGAAATTTTTATAAATAAAATCTAAAATTTCTTACTTTTTTGAAATATAAGGCGATTCAAGTCGATTTTTTAGTAAAAATCTCCTGTTTCTTCTGTATATCTCCGTTTTAAGATATTTTACGATTTAACAAATTATTCATAATTGCATTATTCAATTAATACATTTGTCTTAATATTCTAAATATTTGTACTGCACGTTTGACTAATAGCTATTTTACTAACCTTTAAGCACTTTATTATATGAATTTTATTTAGTTAAACATTTACAAAAACTTTATAAATTAATATATATGGGCTTGAATTTTTCTTTTTTTTAAACAATTGCAATCTATTATTTTGTTTATTTCAAAAATTTTTATAATATTTTGCGTATTTGTATTATTTTTATCATTTAATATTGAAAATATACATAATATTTTAGATATTTCATCAAATATAAGTTTTTAAATACTTCATATCAAGTTAAATAGTACATTAAAACTTTTTTATTAATAAATATACACATGGATTTCTTCACTTTACAAATTATTATTTTAGAGTTCTTTACCTGTAAAAATAAAGAATAAAGAAAATAGATCTAAGAATTTAATTTCTATACTCTTAGACCTACCTTTACATTTCTGTACATGCTGTTAAACTATTTCAACAGTATTTATTAATACCATAATTCCATTTTCATATACTCTTTAGATTCTATTTATATTAAATCATCGTCTATAGCGCTGAAGTACCGTTAAAATAATTTAATAGTGCATCTACTATTTTAGCAGAAGCATTACCATCGCCATAAGGATTAATTGACTTACTCATTTGATTATATTCCTCTAAATTTTTAAGGAGCTTATTAGCTTCAAATACAATCTTATTTACATCTGTTCCAACTAACCTTACAGTACCAGCATGTTCTGCTTCCACTCTCTCCGTAACATGTCTAAGAACTAAAACTGGCTTTCCTAAATGAGGAGCTTCTTCTTGAATACCTCCTGAATCAGTCATCACCAGGTAACATTTTCTCATTAAATTATGAATTTCTTTCGTGTCTATAGGTTCAAGTAAATGTACCCTATCAACATCTTTTAAAATTCTTTGCACCATATCTTTCACTACTGGGTTTGGATGAACTAGACACACAGCTTCTACATCTTTATTTTCTTCAACAACAATTTTCAAGGCATTACATATATTCTCAATTCCAGTTCCCCAATTTTCTCTTCTATGAGCAGTAACTACTATTACTTTCTTATTTTTATAGTCAAGTGTATTTAGTTCACAATTTTCAAAAACATAATCCTCTTTAATTGTGAATTTCATGGCATCTATAACTGTATTTCCTGTAACGAAAATAGTACTCTCCTCTATTCCCTCTCTTAACAGATTTTCTTTAGAGGTAGTAGTCGGTGCAAAATGTAAATCTGTTAAAGATGCAGTTAGCTTTCTATTAATTTCTTCTGGATAAGGGAAAAATTTATTATAACTTCTAAGCCCTGCTTCTACATGACCGACAGGTATTTTCCTATAAAAGGCTGCAAGGGACGCAGCAAAAGTTGTGGTAGTATCTCCATGTACTAACACTATATCTGGTTCTTCTTTTTCAAAAATCCCCTCTAACCCCTGAAGTACAGAGCATGTTATCCCTGTTAAACTTTGTTTTGCTTTCATTATATTTAAATCATACTGTGGTACTATATTAAAAAATTCTAAAACTTGATCTAACATTTCTCTATGCTGAGCAGTGACACATACCACACATTGTATTTGAGGAATTTTTTCTAATTCCTTAACTAGAGGTGCCATTTTTACAGCCTCAGGCCTTGTACCAAATATTACTATAACTTTGATAGTTTTCACCAGATACCCTCCTAATTCAGTTTAATTTATAATCGCATTCGAACTAGTAATTAATATATGCAAAGACATACAAATTATTCTTTAGGCTCGAAAATACCATATTTCCAAGCTATAATGACTATAATAACTATTACTAATGCCAACAAAAAGTATGCTCTTTGAGTACTAATTTGCATAGCTATAATAGCAATTCCACCTAGAACAGCACTTATAAAATACATAATAATAACTGCTTGTTTTTGGCTAAGTCCCATATCCAAAAGTCGATGGTGCAAATGACCTTTATCTGCTTGCATTATAGGCCTTCCATTAACTTTCCTTCTAATCATAGCAAAAAGGGTGTCATAAATAGGTAATCCAAAAGCTAAAATTGGTACTGCAATGACAAAGGCTGTTGCAGACTTAATAGCCCCTTCAATTGAAATAGCCGCTAAAAGAAACCCTAGTAATTGCGAACCTGTATCCCCCATAAAAATAGAAGCTGGATTGAAATTGTATGGTAGAAATCCTAAAATTGCCCCACTTAGGACTGCAGTTAAAAATGCCGCCTCTAGTCTTCCATTAAGTATAGAGACTATCATTAAAGTAACAGAGGATATAAATGCTATACCTGCTGCTAAACCATCTAATCCATCTATTAGATTAAAAGCATTAGTCACACCTACAATCCATATTATTGTTATAGGAATATGGATCCATCCTATATTTAAATAAGGATAGAACGACCTAAATGGATTTGTTATAATCGATATCCTTATACCTGACATTAAAAGACACACAGCCGCTATAATCTGTATTAGAAGCTTGTATTTAGGACTTAGTTCTTTAATATCATCTATAATGCCCCCAATAACAATTATAGTTGCCCCTATAATTATACCTAGTTGGGAACTTGTTAAAATGCCATTATATAAAATTGCTCCTATAACAAAAGATATATATATAGCGAGCCCGCCCATAATTGGAATAGGCTTGCAATGAACTCGTCTTTTATCTTTCGGAATATCAATGGCATTAACCTTTATTGCAACCTTCTTAACTAAAGGAGTAATCATAATAGAAATTAAAGCTGTAATTATTGCTAGAATATAAATATTACTCATAAAAAAACCTTTCTTTCACAAAAACAGTGTTTTTATTTGACAAATATAAGTTATAGTGTGCAAAATTAATAAATAAATTTAATTTACAGAATTTCATAATTAATATCCATCATCACCTTGGAGTGAGTCATCATTTTCTATCCATTCATTCACACATACGATTCTGTATTGTATTTTGTTATCTCTAATTATTACCTTCTCTATACCTGAATTAATTATAAATCTCTTGCATAATGAACAGGATGATGCATTTTTAACTAATTCACCACTATTCACCTCTTTACCAACTAAATATAGTGTCGCCCCTAACATATCATGTCTTCGAGCTGATATAATTGCATTTTGTTCTGCATGCACTGATCTACAAAGTTCATATCTTGTCCCTCTTGGAACTTTTAATTCTTCTCTTCTACAGACACCTAAATCACAACAATTCTTTCTTCCTCTAGGAGCTCCTGAATATCCAGTAGACATAATTTCATCATTTTTTACTATTATAGCTGCAAAATTTCTACGCAAACAAGTCCCTCGTTCAGATATTGTTTCGCATATATCTAAATAATAATTATGTTTGTCAATTCTTTCCATAATTATACCTCATGTGAATATATTTTAATTATGTAGGTGAGAAATCAAAAACTGAATGCATCACCTAATAATCAATCACTATTATTTTATACTAAAAAAACGATAATTTAAAGTGTTTAATAAACTATATATGCTAATTTGGTGTAAAATAAAAAAAGAAAGGCATATATTATTATAACTGCATTACTCTTCACTAAGTAATTGTAACGCAGTTTGTATAATATATACTTTTCTTAAAGTGTTTATTATCACTTCTTTATTCTATAATATAATTATATAGGAAGAATAGAGATTCGAAATTATCTATAACAATATTAGATTATTACCCCATTTATACCAATAGTTACTTCTTTATATGGAACTATTATTCCAGCCTGTAACATACCTTCCTTTACAGAGCTGACAATACCTGAACAACAAGGCACTTCCATTCTAACTACCGTAATGCTCTTAATATCATTATTCTTTAATATGTCTGCAATTTTTTGTCTGTAATAATCATTATCATCAAGTTTAGGACATCCTATCAAAGTTACCCTATCTTTAATAAACTCCTTATGAAAATCTCCATAGGCATATGCTGTACAATCTGCCGCAATCAATATATCCGCTCCATTTAAAAATCCAGCCTTTGAATTAACTAACTTTAACTGTACTGGCCATTGGTTTAATTCTGAGGATACCGATAACTCTGCCCCGCTACTTATTTTAGTCGGTGCTTGTTTTACATTCAAATTTATATTTCTTTTTATGGACTTTTCCATTGTACCAGGACATCCGCAAGGTAAATTAGGTTTCTTATCATTTTGTTCTTTTTTTCTATCAACAGCTTCTTGATCATAATCTGTAGCATCTCTTTCAACCATTTTAATTGCATCCGTAGGACACTGCGGTAGACAGTCTCCAAGCCCATCACAATATTCATCACTTATTAATTTAGCCTTCCCATTGACTAACTCTATAGCTCCTTCGTGGCAAGCATTTATGCATACTCCACAACCATTGCATTTATTTTCATCTATACTGATAATATTTCTTTTCATTTCAACGCCTCCTAAAGCTTATATATGTTCACCTTTAATAACTTTTTAATTGACTACTTATACTAATTATATTAAAATTACTTATGATAATATGTAACCTATGTTACCAATTTGAAATTTGAGGGTGATTTTATGGATAAACTAGTAGATTATTTAAAGCATTGTATTTTATTTAAAGACTTAACTATTGAAGAATTACAAAATCTAATCACAAATATAAAATATTCTATTTCTGACAACTGTAAAAATTGTGCTGAATGTCGCACTTGTATAGTTGCATTAGAAGGTGACACCTGCGACTCGCTGGGAATTGTAATTGAAGGTGAACTAGAAGTACAAAAACATTATGCTAGTGGAAAAGTTGTTACATTAGCAAAACTAAATAAAGGAAAAACCTTTGGAGAAGCAATTGCTTTTTCAGAGACAAATATATACCCAGCTACTATAGTATCTTCTAAAGGCTCAATTATACTTTATATTTCAAAAAAAGATATTATAGCTATGTGTAGTACCTATCCTAAAGTATTGAATAATTTCATGCAACTCTTATCAAGTAAAATTCTTTTATTAAATAGAAAAATTAAAGAACTCTCTTTTGAAACCTTAAGACAAAAAATATCTAATTATTTACTTTCCCAATATGAAATTCAAAAAACTTTAGAGCTTACACTGCCTTTGTCTAGAAAAAACCTTGCTGAACATCTAGGTGTACAAAGACCTTCTCTTTCAAGAGAGCTTATTAATATGAAGGACGATGGATTAATAGATTTCAATAAAAATTTAGTCCAAATAAAAGATTTAGAGGCAATTGAGGGGATGCTAATTTGATTAAATTGTCGAATATACTCGAAATTTTTTTCTAAAAAATATTAAATTTTACTTGATAATAATTCTCCGTTAGTATATAATTGTTTTTGTAGGGAAGTTAAATTTCCTACTTGTTCAATAAATTATATTACTTAATATAAGCCATTTTTAAAAAAAATAATATGAGGGTATAACAATTTATGATTGTTATCTACCCTAGAAAAATACAAGGGGGAAATTAATATGAAAAAGTTTGTTTGTACAGTATGTGGATATATTCACGAAGGAGATTCTATACCTGATGTATGTCCAGTTTGTGGAGCAAAAAGTGATAAGTTTGTAGAAAAAAATGAAAATGATATGTCTTGGGCAGATGAACATAAAATTGGAGTTGCTAAAGACGTTGAAGCAGAAATTCTAGAAGGATTAAGAGCTAACTTTGTAGGAGAGTGTACTGAAGTTGGTATGTACTTAGCAATGAGTCGTCAAGCTGATAGAGAGGGCTTCCCTGAAGTAGCAGAAGCTTATAAGAGAATAGCTTTTGAAGAAGCTGATCACGCTGCAAAATTTGCTGAATTACTTGGAGAAGTAGTAACAGCAGACACTAAGAAAAACCTTGAAATGAGAGTTGATGCTGAACATGGAGCTTGCCAAGGTAAAAAGGATTTAGCTACTTTAGCTAAAAAACTTAACTATGATGCAATCCATGATACAGTGCATGAAATGTGTAAAGATGAAGCCCGTCACGGTGCTGCATTTAAGGGATTACTTAATAGATATTTCCAATAAGATTGAACCAAGTAAAAGGCAAAAGCAACTTACAGAAAATTTTCTGTAAGTTGCTTTTTAAATTTTAAAAAATAAATCATAATAATTAATAATAAAAATATGTATTACTAAAAAAATTTACACCTAAAAATAAGTTTTTAAGGTGTAAATTTATAATTAACTATTTAGTTCCGAACAATCTGTCTCCTGCATCTCCAAGACCCGGTACAATATATCCTTTTTCATTTAATCTTTCATCAATTGAAGCTACATATATATCTACATCTGAGTGAGCATTCATAACAGCCTTAACTCCTTCTGGCGCAGCTATAAGACACATAAGTCTTATATTTTTTGCTCCTCTTTTCTTAAGTGCTGAAATTGCATCTATTGCAGAACCTCCTGTAGCAAGCATTGGATCTGTAACAATTACATCTCTTTCATTAATGTCTTGAGGCAATTTACAGAAGTACTCAACTGGTTGCAATGTTTCCTCATTTCTATACATCCCTATGTGTCCAACCTTAGCTGCTGGTATAAGCTTTAACATACCATCAACCATTCCTAGACCTGCTCTGAGTATTGGAACTATAGCCATTTTCTTTCCAGCTAAAACTTTACATTTAGTTACACAAATAGGAGTTTCAATCTCTACCTCTTCTAATTGTATATCACGTGTAACCTCATACGCCATTAACATAGCAACCTCTTCAACTAACTCTCTAAAATCCTTTGAACCTGTGTTTTTATCTCTTATGAATGCCAATTTGTGTAATATAAGTGGATGTGCGATTTACGTTACTTTACTCATATTTATTTCCCCCTAATAATTTTTATTTTTGTTTTTAAATGTTTATAATTTTTATTTTTGTTTTTAAATGTTTATCTTTTTATTATTTATTTAGAATATTTTTTCTCAATTTCAGTAATTTTATCAATTCTTTTTTGATGTCTGTCGCCTTCAAATTTAGCATTAATAAAAGCATCTACTATATCTAGTGCTAAACCTCTACCAACGACTCTTTCGCCAAGAGTTAGTATGTTAGCATTATTATGCTCTCTTGTTGAATGAGCGCTAAACGTATCATGACATAATGCAGCCCTTATTCCAGGTACCTTATTTGCAGAAATGCTTATACCTATTCCTGTACCACATATTAATATACCTAGTTCAAAATTTTGAGCTACTACTTCTTCAGCAACTTTTAATGCATAATCTGGATAATCACAGGAATTCTCAGTATGAGTACCAAAATCCATTACCTCAATATTTTTGCTCTCCAGATGTTTAATTATCTCTTTTTTTAAGCTTAACCCACCATGGTCACTACCTAATGCTATTTTCATTGTAAAACACCTCCAAGATATATTTTCTTATCACAAGATATTACGTTACAAAAAAAGAAGATATCGGTATTTAAATAAGCTATTTAAATACTATTATCTTCCTTATCTTATCCAATAATAAGAATACATTATTCTTTAATTGATTAAATTTTTTTGAATAAACTGAAATATATTTAACATATGGGTCTATATTATTTAAAATAGCTTCTAACATATCGCGTCTTCGCATATTTTCTGTACATACATACAATATATCCATAGTCATCCTCCTTGTGATATCAATTATAAATTGTTATCTACCTATACTTCAATTATATCAAAACCTGCCGATTTCTTAAGCCTATTCATTATAGCAACCCCTACACCTTTTTCTTCGAATGCTTCTGATAATATTAAATCTACATCTATAGCATCAAAACTCCTTAAAACTTCAAAAAGATTTCTGCCAACATTATCTAGCTGCTTTCTACTGCCTAAAGAAACAATCGTGCCAAAAGCATATTTATCTTTAGTTTCATCCGTTGCTATAATTCCTATTTTTTTGTTGCCCATATTATTCTGCACTATTTCATTGATTTTTGCAACAGTTTTTTCTAAATCTCCACATATAATTTTTACTGGAGATTTTGGTGCATAATGTCTATACTTCATTCCAGGTGCTTTAGGCTTAAAATCGTTATTGGGTTTAACCATTACATTTTTATCAATATATATATTCTCATCTATTTCTCTTAGCATCTCAATAGTTATAGCTCCTGGTCTTAGTATGCATAAAGGAATACAAGTACAATCAACTATTGTTGACTCAAGACCAACCTGGCTTTTATCTCCACCTAAAATATACTCTATCTTTCCACTTAAATCTTCAATACAACTTTCTACATCGGTAGGACTAGGCCTACCGGATATATTAGCTGACGGAGCTGCAATAGGTGTTCCAGCAGCCTCAATAAGTTTCCTAGCTATGAGGTTAGATGGCATCCGTATACCTACAGTATCAAGTCCGGCACTTGTAGTCTCAGGAATCAAATCAGACTTATTAAAAATTAAAGTTATTGGCCCAGGCCAGTACTTATTCATAATTTCCGTAGCTATATGTGGTATTTCTTTAACAAAAGGCTCTATATTAAAATCAGCTACATGCACAATAAGGGGATTATCCTGTGGTCTCCCCTTAGCCTTAAAAATCTTTTCTACAGCTATCTCATCTAAGGCATTCGCTCCAAGTCCATAAACTGTTTCCGTAGGAAAAGCAACTAATCCACCTTCACTTATAACCATCCCTGCCTCATTAATTATATTTTGTTCAATATTATTTTCATCTAAAATTGCAACCTTTGTATCCATCATTACACCTCTTAATTAAAATAGTTCATTAGTGCACCTTTTAAAGATATCCAGTATATTAACTAGTTATTTTTAGGGTATCTAAAGCACGTTAGTCATTATTAAACCCACTATTATCCCGAAAAGTATTCCTAATGTGCTTGTTGTACCCGACCAAAGCTTTTTAGACTGTGGAATCATTTCTCCGTAAATCACATACAACATAACTCCAGAAGCAAAGGCTAACGCACTACCTAGTATATTTATAGAAATGCTCCCAATATAAATTCCTATCCAAGCACCAATTGCAGTAGGCAAAGCCGTTAAAAAGGCATAAAACAATATCCTCCCACTTTTCGTCCCTGAAAGCATAAGTGGGGCTGCTACTGCCAACCCTTCTGGTATATCATGTATTGCGATTATCACACTCATTTTGAGTCCTAAACTTTCCCCATTAACAAATCCAAACCCCATTATAAGACCTTCCGGAAAATTATGAAGCATTATACCTATAGCAACCATAAAAGCCACCTTCGTATATTGAGAATTTGCATTGCTACTTAAGTTGCTGATTCTATCTATTATTACAACAATAATAATTCCTAGAATTAAAAACAACAAAGCTCCTAAAAAACCTGTTTTTTCTGTAGCTTCAGGAATAAGTTCAAAAACTACAATGGAAAGCATAAGCCCCGATGCAAATCCTATAATATTTCCTAAGAATTTTCGGGAAGGTCTCTTCATGGCAACACCTAAAAATGCTCCAGCCATGGTACCAATCAAAGCTATTACCCCAGAAAATATGACTATTAGACCAATACTACTTTTCAAATTTATACCCCCACTTCTATAGAATTATAATCATGTACGTTATAATTCCATACGAGAATAAAGTATAGAAGCGTTTACGCATTATACTTATTTCTCTATATACTAATTTTATTTATATTAGTGAGGGTTTATGCTGTATTCTCTATATTCTTTAATTTTCTCTATAGCATCATCAGAAAACACCGCTTGAACGCAAGATTTGTATATGTCATCCAATAAAACATATTTCCTAAATCCACCATTCTTAATTACAAAATAGAAATAAGCTTCTTCTGGATTTTGAATTTTAATTTTGTTATACATTTGAGCTACATAGGGATATTTTTTTAAAAAATTTATGTCTATGGGGTGAATCCTTTTATTTCTGAATCTAGATTTTGTTATTATGATAAGCTCTAAATTCCTACCATATCCACCCGTATGAATTAAAGCAACTTTTTCGCATATAATAATAAACTTAGTCTTCGCTATTCCACACCATATACTGATTTTATACCCTTCCCATTTGAAATCAATGTATTCCTCATTAAATCTAAGAAGTACAACAAAAGCGATTAACAGTTCTATGCAAACTAAATATATTACAAAGAATATACTTATGGCCTTTGATACTATTAATATAATTGGTAATAAAACAAAAATAAAGCACATTGATAGCATAAACCGTTTATAAGTTTTCTTTTGCTTTCTAATGGCTTTATTTATATTCATAGTTTCACCTTCCACTTATAATAATAATATTTTGATAATCTAATTTTAATTATTATTACCCATTGCCTGCATCTTTTCTGCTTGGTCAGTAGTTATTAAGGTATTTATCATTTCATCTATATCTCCATCAAGGAAAGATTCTAACCTATACAAGGTTAAGCCTATTCTATGATCTGTTACCCTTCCTTGAGGATAGTTGTAAGTTCTTATTCTTTCACTTCTATCACCCGTACCTACTTGACTCTTTCTATCTTCAGCTATTCCTGCTGATCTTTCAGCCTCAGCTTTTTCAAACAACCTAGCTTTTAATATCTTCAGAGCTTTTTCTTTATTCTTTAACTGAGATTTCTCATCCTGGCAAGAAACTACAAGTCCTGTAGGAATATGTGTCATTCTTACTGCTGAATCTGTTGTATTAACACACTGTCCTCCATTACCCGATGCTCTAAACACATCTATTCTTAAATCATTAGCACTAACTTCAATATCTACATCATCAACTTCTGGCAGAACCGCTACAGTAGCAGTAGAAGTATGAATTCTTCCACTTGACTCTGTGTCTGGAACTCTTTGAACTCTATGCACTCCACTTTCATATTTAAACTTACTATATGTTGAGTCTCCTTTTATCATAAATACTACTTCTTTGAACCCACCAATATCAGTTTCATTAGCACTCATTACTTCAACTTTCCATCTGTTTCGCTCTGCATATCTT
>JAJYBA010000153.1 GCA_021779235.1 Bacillota bacterium | reverse complement strand
TTATTTTCACACAAAGATTACGCTTAGCAGATAATGAAATCATTAACTTAGAGAAGTCTTATGTTCCTTATTCTCTATGTCCAAAATTATTGGAAGCTGATTTATCCGCTCAATCTATATATAAACTTTTAACTGATGAAGGATATAAACTTTCAAAAGCAGAGCAAGAAGTTCAAGCTATTTTATCAAATAAGGAACTTAGTGAACTCCTACAAATGAAAGTTCATGAGCCTATTTTAAAGCGCAAAAGAATAACCTATTCAAAAGATACACCTATAGAATACAGTTTAAATTACTATAGGGGAGATGTTTATACTATGGTTATGACAATAAATAATTAAGATTCAGAACTTAGATCTCTGAGCAATAATCGCCTAAACTAAGCTCTCATTATTTACAAAGATATAAAAGAAAAAGATTAACTAATTAAAGCAGTAAAGTGATTTTCAGTTTTCAAAGGAGGAATTAAAATGGAAAGGAATTTTCCTAAAGGTTTTTTGTGGGGAGGCGCAGTAGCGGCTAACCAATGTGAAGGCGCATATAATGAAGATGGTAAAGGTTTATCGACACAAGATATAGCACCAAGAGGTATCATGGGATCAATTACAGAGGAACCAACAGAGGATAATATGAAATTAATAGGTATTGATTTTTATCACAAGTATAAAGAAGATATTAAATTGTTTGCTGAGATGGGTTTTAAAACCTTTAGAACTTCCATTGCATGGTCTAGAATATTCCCAAATGGTGATGATTCAGAGCCAAATGAAAAGGGGTTACAATTCTATGATAATTTATTTGATGAATGTTTAAAATATGGAATTGAACCACTAGTTACAATTTCACATTATGAGACTCCACTTGCTCTTTCTAAGAACTATGATGGATGGATTAACCATAAGTTAATAGGATTTTATGAGAATTATGTAAGAATAATTTTTGCAAGGTACAAAGATAAGGTAAAATATTGGCTTACATTTAATGAAATTAATTCAGTATTGCATCAGCCTTATTTGAGCGGTGGAATTTTTACGGATAAAGAAAAGCTAACAAAGCAGGATTTATATCAAGCAATTCATCATGAATTAGTAGCAAGTGCATTAGCGGTTAAGATTGGTCATGAAATGATGCCAAATGCAAAAATCGGATGTATGATTCTTGGTGTGCCAAATTATCCGTTGACTCCTCATCCAAGTGATGTACTAGAAGCCATAAAGCAAGATAGAGAAAATTTATATTTTGCAGATATTCAAGTAAGAGGAGCGTATCCTAGATATATGAATAGATACTTTAAAGAGAATAATATTAAAATTCTTATGTCACCAGAAGATGAAGAGATACTTAAAAATACAGTAGACTTTATTTCCTTTAGCTACTATATGAGTTCTTGCGCAACAGCAGATCCTGAAAAGAAGAAACTCGGCAATGGAGCTGGAAATATTATATCAGGTGTTTCTAACCCGTATCTTGAAACTTCAGATTGGGGATGGCAAATAGACCCACAAGGATTGAGGTACATTCTTAATCTTTTATATGATCGCTACCAGAAGCCTCTATTCATCGTGGAAAATGGTTTAGGTGCTATTGATGAATTAATTACCGATGAAAATGGAAATAAAACAGTAATTGATGATTATAGAATTAAATATATAAATGATCATTTAGTTCAGGTAACTGAAGCTATAGAAGATGGTGTAGAGGTAATGGGATATACTACCTGGGGATGTATCGATGTGGTTAGTATGTCAACAGCAGAACTTAAGAAGCGATATGGTTTCATCTATGTAGACCGTAATGATGATGGAACAGGAACCTTAGAAAGATATAAGAAAAAAAGTTTTGCTTGGTATAAAGAAGTAATTAGATCAAATGGAAAAAGCTTAGTATAAGATTAATATATTTTCTGTGTATGATTAATTAAGGTGAAATCATTTAGTTGGGCTACAAATAATATACTTTATTAAATAGGCTATGAGAAATACTAAAACATAGGCAATTTCTCTGAGTGACCTGCAATAAGTAAAGATAAAACTATTGTAGTTCGGTTGCAAGGCATGCAGGCGAAATTGCCTACTCTATTATCCTAGCTTAAGATCGGTCTATTAACTAAGTTCTTCATGCTCAAATCTAGAACCTTGTAAGAGTGAGTCAATGCTCCTACAGATATATAGTCAACTCCGCTACTGGCTACTGTCAAAATATTATCTAAGGTTACATTTCCAGATGCCTCAACTAAAGTTTTTTTATCAATTATTTCTACCGATTTTTTCATAGACTCTACATCCATGTTATCTAGCATTATAATATCAACTCCAACTTCTAAAGCCTCATAAATTTGCTCTAAAGTTTCAACTTCAACTTCAATCTTTTTAACAAAGGAAACATTCTGACGTATAATATTAACGGCCGCCTTTATTCCTCCAGCCGCACTTATATGATTTTCTTTTATTAATACGCTATCTGAGAGATTATATCTATGGTTACAGCCTCCACCAATTTTCACAGCGTATTTTTCAAATATCCTCATGTTAGGTGTGGTTTTTCTTGTATCCAAAATTTTCACTCCAGTACCTTCTAATTTATCTACATAAGCTTTTGTTAATGTAGCAATACCACTCATTCTTTGAAGATAGTTTAATGCAATTCTTTCACCTGTCAATATATGTTTTGTTTTCCCACGTAGCTTTGCAATACACTGACCCACATTTACTACGTCCCCGTCATGTTTAAAAAACTCTATATTTACTTCTCCAAGTATTTTAAATACCCTTTCAAATACAGGAAGTCCAGCAATTATTCCAGTTTCTTTAGCTATTAAATCAACACTGCAAATCCTCTCATCTCTTATAATAAATTCTGTTGTAATATCATTTTGAGGTACATCTTCCTTTATTGCCTCTATAATAAGTTTATCAATAATTAACCAGTTCATTTCTTATACCCTCTCCCATTTTCTTAAATTTGTCCATAACTATAGATTTATTGATTTCACTATAATCTCTAATTCCCTCTATGTCCCTTGTATCTTCATAGTTTAAGGAAGTGATTCTATCAATAGACTTATTTATAACCTCTGAGGCTCTTCTAGAAAAAACCAAGGCTTCTAGTAGTGAATTACTTGCTAGCCTATTTGCTCCATGTACACCTGTGCAACTTACCTCCCCACAGGCAAATAACTGTTCCATGGAGGTTCTAGAAAATAGATCAACAGCAATTCCTCCCATGTGATAATGTTGCACTGGTGTTACTGGAATCTTATGTTTTGTAATATCAATACCACTTTGCAAACATTGACTATAAATACCTGGAAACCTATTTGTGATATACTCCTTCCCTTTAAATGAAATGTCTAAAAACACAAAAGGTAATTTACTCTTTTTTTCTTCTTCATAAATTGCCCTAGCAACTTCATCTCTTGGTAGAAGCTCATCTACAAATCTTTTTCCATACTCGTTTAGAAGTTTGGCACCTTCTCCTCTTAGAGATTCAGATATAAGGAATTTCTCACAATTCACATTATCATCATATAAAGCAGTTGGATGAAATTGTACGTAATCTAAATTGGAGGTTCTAATATTATGTCGCAAGGCAATAGCTATGCCATCCCCTGTTAAACTTCTCCTATTAGTTGAATTTTTAAATAGACCTCCAATGCCACCTGTTGCTAAAACGGTTGCCTTAGAATGTATATTTATTCTTTTTTCTCCTTTAGTGGCAATGCCTCCATAACATATATTGTTTTTAGTGATAATATCAACCAAAGCAGTATTCTCTAATATACTTACATTTTTTTTATGTGCTATTGCCCCTAATAAAGATAAAAAAAGTTCTTTTCCTGTTTCATCCTTGCTATGAACAATTCTGCTGATGCTATGTGCACCTTCCTTAGTATACTTTAATTTCCCATCTTCTGTGTCAAAGCTGGTTCCAAAATCTATTACTCTATTTATATTATCTATTGATTCATATACTAGAGTTTTTACTGCTTTCATAGAATTTTTAAACTTTCCTGCTTTTAGAGTATCTTGTATAAATAGGTCATAGTCCCTCTCATCTCTTGCTACAGAAATGCCCCCTTGTGCTAAGGAAGTATTGCATTTATTTACTGCGTCTTTAGTTATTAGAAG
>JAJYBA010000016.1 GCA_021779235.1 Bacillota bacterium | reverse complement strand
TTGTATTACATTTTCAGTAAACATATATGCTCTTGTGCTAAGTATTTAGAGTAAAATTGCAAAATTATTACGAAATTTTTATTATTACAGTAAAAGTGTAACTAAATATGCACTATGTAATTAGCTGAGTTCATTGATATATAAGGCTTTACCTTAGGTCTACCTATTTCATTACAAATTTATCATGAGGGTATATCCTCTATTAGGATTTTCAAATCCCGTTCTCATCTCTCTTGCCACTTCTTATACTTATATTAATAATGTATTTTTGTTTTTTTGTAATATCTATTTATAAATAGGTTCTAATGTAGATTTTATAAGGGGTTATGTGGATTACAACTTGAGGTAAGGCATTGTAATTGGTTGTTATGGATTCTCTTAAGGCGTAGGCTTCTCTGCTGATTCGTTGATAATAACATTTAATGGTAGTATAATGAAATAAATGTAATTTATGTTTGTGGTGTAGTGTTTTGAAGTTCATTCAGCTACGCGTGCAGCTAGTGAGATGATTAGACTAAAGGAATCTAGTGTTGGGAATAATAGTATTAATAATTCTACCAATAAACTAAAGAAGAAATAATATAAAAAGGGTATGCTGACTTCAGCTAGAGTTGTTATAAACGACACTAACGTCGGGAATCCCTCTATATTGGGAAATAATCAGACATTAGTGTCATTTTTACAATAGTTGAACTAAACCGCTATCAGCGGTGGCGAGGTTTTGATTAAAGCAAGAATTTAGATTAAAAATAAAAATTAATATAAAGTTTTGTAACTCCTTAATATGTTTTGGTAATAATGCTAAATAAAACATATTAAGGAGTGATTTTATGTCTGTATTAAAATATAAAATGACTATGGATTTACAGTTGAAAGGGTTTAGTGAGAAGACACAAAAGACGTATTTATCTCATGTTAAAGCTTATGCAAAACATTTTGGACAATCCCCAGATAAACTTGGAGTAAAGGAGATTAAACAATATCTGCACTATCTAATTATGGAGAGAAAATTAAGTAAATCTTATATTAATACTACGTATAGTGCCTTAAAGTTCTTTTACACTGTTACTCTCGATAGAGAGTGGGAAATGAAACAAATTCCTAGAGTGAAAAGAGATAAAAAACTACCTACGGTAATGTCAAAAGCCGAAGTTAAGAAATTATTTGATGCAACAACTAATATAAAACACAAAGCTATTTTAATGACAGTTTATGGTGCAGGCCTCAGGGTTAGTGAAGTAGCAAATCTTAAACCAAATGATATTGATAGTGAAAATATGCAAATCCACATTCGGTTAGCAAAGGGCAATAAGGATAGGTATACAATTTTGTCCAAGATTAATCTAATGATATTAAGAGAATATTGGAAATTATATAGGCCTGGAATTTGGTTATTTCCAAGTGTCAATCCAAAAAATCACTTAAGCACCCGGACAATGGAAAGAGTATTTGAACAATCAAAACAGAAAGCAGGAATAAAAAAGACTGCCTCAATTCATACCCTACGCCATAGCTTCGCTACACATATGCTTGAGTCAGGAGTTGATATTAATTATATTCAACTTCTTTTGGGACATACTAGTGTGAAAACTACATGTATTTATATTCATTTAGCAAGAACGGATGCCTTAAACTTTAAAAGCCCACTAGATACCTTCAGAGATAATAACAATGATTGAAGTTGCTAATATCTTTAAAGAATATGGTGAACTCTATAGAAATAAGCATAAACTTCCATTGCAGCATTTAAAAGTTATGAGTGCAATTGAAGATTGTCGAACTTCAAAACTAGGAGGACATATTGAAGTATGTGATAAATGTAGACATATAAAAATATCCTATAATTCTTGTAGAAATAGGCACTGCCCAAAGTGCCAAAGCCTCTCTAAAGAACGTTGGTTGGAGGCCAGAATGAAGGATTTAATGCCAATTCAATATTTCCACATAGTTTTCACTATTCCAAGTGGACTTAATGCGTTAGCACTTCAAAATAAAAAACTTCTATATTCAATATTGTTCAGGGCAAGTTCGGAAACTCTCACTGAACTTTCAAGAGATCATAAACACCTAGGTGCTGAAATAGGTTTCTTATCCTTGTTACATACCTGGGGACAGAATTTAATGGATCATCCGCATATTCATTGCATTGTCACCGGAGGTGGCTTATCCCTAGATTCCACTAGATGGGTATCATGTAGAGAAGACTTTTTTATTCATGTTAAGGTTCTTTCACGAGTATTTAGGGGTAAGTTCTTAGATTATTTGAAGAAATTATACTACTCTAATAAACTAAATTTTAGTGGTCAAATTAGCGCTTTAGGAAGTAGACAGGAGTTTAAAATACTTATAGATACACTTTATAAAACAGAATGGGTAGTTTATAGTAAGCCTCCATTTAAAAGTCCCGAGCACGTGCTAAAATATCTAGGAAATTATACTCATAAAGTAGCAATCTCTAACAGTAGACTAACTGATTTAAAAGATGATAAAGTCTCATTTAAGTGGAGAGATTACAAAGATGGTAATAAACCTAAACTAATGACATTAGATGCTTTTGAATTTATTAGAAGGTTTTTGCTTCATGTTTTACCTAATGGATTTGTTAAAATGAGACACTATGGAATTTTAAGCAATAGGAATAGGAAAACAAAATTAGAAAAATGCAAAAAACTTCTTGGAGTACCCTCTGAAAATGATCTTAAATCTAAGGTTAAAGAAACTTGGGAGGAACTACTTCTAAGAATTAGTCAAATTGATATTAGGATATGTCCTTGCTGTAAAAAAGGTCATATGATAATAAAAGAAACTATATTTCCACATTCAGGTTCTCCACCAAATAAAAAAGCAATTACAGCTTAATTTTTAAAAACTATCCATATACCAAGGGATAAGTGTGTCCTTTTTTAAGAATAACTGTTAATTTAAAGGTTGTTATGCTAAAATATAGTAAATTATTTTTATTTTTATCAGTTTTACATTGATTTATTTATATATAATGGTTAAAAATTATGATTATTTGCCTGAATTAGTGGGCAAAGGGTTAGATTGAAAATCCATAGTGTAGTGCCAAGCGGCATCGTTCAACCAAAGTGTTTCTGAAATTGAGGTTTACAATAAAATATAAGTGCTTCTGCTTAAATCAGCTCCTTGGCTAACGAGGGGCTAGCTTATAATTCACTCAACTTCAGAAACACTCCTAAACGTTAGTCGACATTTATTAATTATAGTTAAAAAGATAATAAGAAAGGTGGATTTACAATAGATGGGGGTATTTTTAAATATTACACTATATATAGTTATAGGTTATTTAGCTGTTTGGAGCACGTTATTTTTACATGAATTTTCACATGCGTTTTTGGGATGGTTATTTGGTGTATGTAAGAGTCCAGTATCAATAGGATATTTGCCTGGAATAAATTTACCAATGACACCACTAATAGATGAAAATAAAATAAAAAAATTAGTTCCATATAAACAAATATTAATCCATGCTGGTGGATTATCAATGAATTTACTAATGTTCATATTAGTAAGTTTAATAGTATTAATAAATCCAACGTTTTTCAACTCATATTTTCGTGCATTTATATTGCTAATTATAGTATCTAACTTCGCAGAATTAGAAAGTTATATTACTTTTGGTGCAATTAAACCAATTAGTGATGTGAAATTCATATTACAAGTAGCCAACAAAAAAAATTATATGATTTATATTCCAGGAGTAATTTTGTTGTTGATAGGAATATACTTTTTACAAGCATATATACTCCAAAAAAATGAATTTGGATATTTAATTTATTTTGCTATATTTTGTGTAACAGCTTGTAGTAGCCGTATAATTTTAACAAGACCCACAAGTAGAATTTAATTTTTAAATGATATAATTTTCAATATGATAAAATTTGAAACTGAAGTGAAACGACGACTAACAAAATACTGCCATTCGCCTTGGCTAGATTATAAACTTTATATAGTTATGAGTTAAAATATAATAATACTCTAATTACTGTATGCAAATATATAACGCCAAGGCACATGAGTGAGCCTAAGTGCGGTCGCTCTAAGGCCCTCTCACGTCGGCAGTAAGAAACGTTAGATGACATTTCAGGTCTATGGTAGTTTATTTTACGCAATAAACGATTTTTATAGAGTGTTAGATAAAGCATAAATAATGTTAGCACTTTAAGAAAGGAAGTAACTAATATGAACGAGACTATTATTTCTGAATTTAGTAATAATATAAAAGTCTACTATACAAATCAAAAACCATCTTTGCCTATGTCTTATAGTGAAGATGTTAATAGGCATTGGGAAAGTCTATTAGTTAATGGTAAAAAGTTTTTTAATGGGGATGTATTCACAATTAATAATATACAAGCTAATGAAGAGTGCATAAATATCTTTGTTGGATTAACTGATTATGCGCATTTTTTGTACACCATTAATAAAAATAATTATGAAGGTAATGATTGTAGAGTTATTCATACCTCTGTTTTGATAGAGACCAGTGATAATAAATTTGCTATTGGTGAAATGAATGAGGGAACAGCATTTCCTTTTAAGTTACAGTTTATTGGTGGAGGAATAGATAAGAGTGATATTAATGGTGATATTTTAGATTTAGAGCATAATATTAAAAAAGAAATTTTAGAAGAGCTAGGTATTGAGGTTGAAAATAAAAGGATTGTTAAAAGCTTGAAGCCTTGTTATTTGAAAAGTGGGGGGCAAGGTAACTTTCTATCAGCTATTTATAAATTGGACTTATTAATTAATGAAGATGAGCTAAAGGTGCTATTAAATAAGCATAATGAAGATTTAGCATTAAGAATGGAACTACAAGAAATACGTTCCTTAATTTTTCTTGATGCTAAAAAACAAGCTATAGAAGAATTTGCAACTAAAGATAAAAGACAGATGGATGGGAATCTTATAGCAACTTTGGAGGCAGCAGTTGGAATAAGACCTGTTTTAAAATTCGAGTAAATAGTTAATAGATTAGTGGAAACAGCCCGCATAAAATGAGTGCAATACCTGAACCATCATCTAACAAAATGTTGCCGTTTGCCTTGGCTGGAGATACATTTAAAGGGGACTAGCTATACAGACAAGTATATGTTTCAAACTAAGAAAGTCATAACCCACCGCCAAGGCATATCCCTTCACCAAGCGCGGTCGCGCTAAGGTTCATGAACGTCGGCAACACGAAACGTTAGACGTAATTACATCAAGCTTTTTGTAGTTATTTAAGGTTTGGCCATTTTAAAGTTACGCTGTAAAGATGTAATAGAATAGACAAGGAGACTGTTTATTATGAAACAATATTTAGATGTTTCTGTTGAATTTTTAGCAAAAGGCAAGGATTACAGAGAAAGAAAATTCTATCTTAACGGCGGTAACGGGTATAGTAGCGGATATAGTCCTCATTTTCGTGCAATTGGTGATAGCGAATACTTAGGAGTTGAATTCATCGAAGGACCAGACAGACTCATCGGACAAGGTGAAGTTGTTAATGCAAAGGTCGAGTTGATGTACTATCCTAATGTATCATATAAAAAATTAATAAAAGGAAAGAAATTTGAAATTCTCGAAGGTGATATTGTTGTAGGTAGAGGGTACGTAGTAAGTCTAGTGAATTTTGAAGAATTTTATTAATAGATAGTAATTAACCTTTGAATTCATTGGGTAATATAAGGTTAATTAATTGATTAAGGGAGAATATAAGATGGAAAATAAAAGAATTCCAATTAAATATATTGAGAATAAAAACCCTGATGGCGATGATATAGCTGGGATCATCATTAATGTATTTGATAAAAATATTCTGATAGGAGTAACTGAAAAACATGGTGGAGATGCAGAGGTAAGTCTAGATATAGAAAAGGCTAATGAACTTGTAGCTGCCATTAATTCCGCTCTAGAGATTATAGGTAAATAAACTCAGTTTGTCTAGTTGATGTTCCTAAGAGAATTTAGTTCAAAGTGTTGTGGTTTAAACTACGTCTAACAAAATGTTCAAGTTCGCTTTGCATGAAAGGACTGCAAAGCACGCCTACGAAGCCAAGTGCGGTCGCTCTAGGCTTCGTAGGCGTCTTGGACAGGAAGCGTTATACGGAACTTTTAAAGAATGAGCATAACTATATAAGTTTCTAGATTTACTTCTATTAATAAACAATTGAAAAAATGATAAAAGCCAGTATATATAATGATAGACTTAGGATATTGGAAGAAAATAAGTTTGGAGAAAATAGAAGAGGAACATAATTATCATGACACACTTTATCATCGTTATTAAAAAAGGAGATGAATTACTTGATTAAGTTCTATCTGATATTAATTTCTAGTACAACTTTTTTCATATTAAAAGTATTATATACAGTAACTTATCGAGGGGAATTTATTGTAAAAGAAAAAAAAGATAGGGCTTCATATAACATCTGGATAGTGTTTCTTATCATTTGGTGTATATTTCTTATTCTTAGTATAAGAGGATATATACATAATAAGAATAATTATTATATTTATAATATTATAGGAAATATAATCTGGATAGAAGCTTCAATTTTTAACCTCATTATAGCATACGTAAGTTCACAAATAAGAGAAAGTGGAGTATATAATGCCGGAAATTTTTACAAGTGGTCTAAAATTCAAGGTTATAGTTGGACAACTTCAAATACAATTCAATTTAAGGTCAAGACGTTTTTTAAGACTTCGAAAAATTTTGAATTTGTCATAAAAGAAGAATTAATATCGAAAGTAGATGAAGCAGTACAAAAGTATATTCATTCATAATTTTATTGTAGTATAAGTGAATTTTAGCAGTTTTAGCTTAGGCTCAGTTCCAAGTGCATCGGCTAAAGCTACGTATAACAATGCATTCAAGTTCGCTTTGGCTAATTAGGGTAAAACCTTCGAAGAAGCCAAAGCACATCCCTTTGCAAAGCCAGGTCTGGCTAGGCTCAGGAACGTCTTGAATGCGAAACGTTATACGACAACTAATTAACTGAAGGGGTGAAAAAAATATGAGAAAGATAGAAAGAGACACAATAATTAACTTAATTAGAGATAGATTTATTTCTATGAATGAAGTGCACGCATATTGGCTAGAGGGTACAGATTCTTTAGATGCAGTTGATAAATATTCAGACATAGATATTTGGCTTGATGTAGAAGATGGCTTTGAGGATATAATTTTTCAGATCGCTGAAGAGGAATTTTTAAAGTTAGATAATTTAGATTTTAAATTTAATGTAGATCATAAGCATCCAAAAATTTTTCAAAAATATTACCATATAGAAGGGACTAGTGAATATCTCATCATTGATTTCTGTATACAAAGTCACAGCAGAGATAGGAACGAGGTCAAGTTTGTTGAAGGAGATATACTTGAGTTTCCTAAAGTGATTTTTGACAAGTCAGGTGTTATTACAATATTAAAAAGTGATGATCAGATAGATCTAAGTTTAATTCAGAACATTATAAATGAAACTAAGGGTAAATATAAGCAACATTCAAGAGTAATCAAGTATGTTGAACGAAACAATTATCCTGAGGCTTTTATTTATTATCTCAAATATGTAGCCGACCCACTCGTTGCATTAGCAAGGATAAAATATACACCAAAATACCATTATTTACATTTCATACATATATCTAACCATATACCAAAAGAAGAGATTAATAGACTTGAATATTACTATCAGATTTCCACACTAAATGATATTCGTATTAAAACTACAGAGGCTAAAGAGACTTGCAATAAATTAATAGAAGAAATTGAAGAGATATATAAATTACAATGTTAAAGGATTAGGGTTAGGAATAAATACTGTGGAACCGTCATCGTATAACAAAACACTCAAGTTCGCTTTGGAAGAAATAGGGTCAAGCCTTCGAAGAGCCAAAGCACATGCCTCAGCTAACCGAGACGGCAGCATGTCTGCTGAAGATATGAGCTATCTAAGTCAACAAACACGCTGCCTGTAACGTTGAGGCACGTCTTGAGTGCGAGACGTTATACGATATGCGATTTGAAGTTAGTGCTTAAAATAAAGTTTCTTTGAAAGAAGGTTGAACAAAAATGTATACATGCCCTTGTTGTGGATACAAAACACTAGAAAACGAACCGCCAGGAACAAATGAAATATGTAGGATATGCTTTTGGGAAGATGACGGGGTTCAATTCGGAGGCCCGCATTATGCCGGTGGTGCAAATCATGTTTCCCTGATAGAAGCGCAGAGAAATTTTATTGATTTTGGAGCCTGCCAAAAAGAGATGCTAAAATACGTTAGAAAACCAAATCACAATGATGAGAAGGATTGTAAATGGCATCCATTTGATATATCTGATGATTCAAGGGTTGAAGAAATTATGATTAATTTATCAAATGTTAATTCAATTGATGAGTTGCACTATATCTTGAAGAAAGAACTTTCTTTCCCAGAATTCTACGGTATGAACTGGGATGCATTTTGGGATGCAATTACTGGGTTAGTGTCCATGCCTAAAATTTTAATAATTAAAGGCTGGACTAATATTGAAATTAATTTTCCAAAAGATTCAAGAATTATGAAACAGTGTTTTGAGGAATTGAATGAGGAATACCCTACGTTTAGTTGCGAAATTTATTATAGATAACTACTAGAAGTTTATATAATACATGGTAGCTGCACATCATATAACAAAATATCTCCGTTCACTACGTACACCTCTTCACTGGGTGCAAACACCGCCTACGAAGAATGGCTCTGAGGGTCCAGTTCACAGGAGTCAGAGATAAGAAACGTTATATGCCATTCCTAAGTAACATTCAGGCTAAAATAAGGAGAGATTTTTAATGAATGAACCTGTTATGCTAAAAAAGTTTCGCAAATCATTTGAAATAAAGATGTCCCCGGATGGTAAATATATTAGCCATAATGGAGGATCTGTTAACTTAATTGATACAGAAAATTATACACTGGTTGCAAATTTTCGAGATATAAAATACCCAAATCATTTATGTTATTCATATGATAGTAAACTACTAGCCGTAAAAAGCACTCAAAGAAAAATAGCTATTTATGATTTGGAGAACCAAAAACTCATTAATATCTACAGGTTAAAAAGAAATTCTCAACCTCAGGATTGTGGTTTCTGTTTCACAGTTGATAATAAGTATATTTTAAATCTTGTGTATACCAATGAGCTACTGGGCTATATTTCTAAGATTGATATTGAAACCTTCGAAGAAGAAAGATTCTTTGAGGAATGTACATATGCGTTTGAATCTATACAGTATGTAAGTGAAAGAAAACAATATTTAATATCAGGTTTTGATAGAAATAAACAAGTGGACAAGAGTACTAGTTTTATAATGTGGTATACAGAAAGTGATAATTTATTTGAATTAGTGGATCTCGACACGCAAATCCAGCAAATGCTTTATCATAATGAAACAAAAACCTTTATAGGATGGAGTTTGAGTGGCAAGGATTTGATTATATTTTCCAATAAGTATCAAGTTGAGAATAAGCTTAATGTTGTTACAGATAAGCAAAAAACAATAAATTCGAATAACGTTTTAGATGAATCCGAAGGATTGAAGGGATTTATGGAACATGAACAATCAGGAACTGCGGATTTAGGCATTAAATTAAACGATCTTGGAATATTTACTACTAATGAGGAAGGTTATATTAGGCATATCTGCTTTTCGAAGAACGGTAAATATCTGGCGATAGTTTTATCAGAAATAGTAAAGATATACGAATATCCAACACTTAAATTCTTGAATTCCATATCAAACAGATATACTTGTTATGCTGAATTTGCTGAAGATGATAAATATTTACTTATTGGAACATGGGAGAATGGATTTATATACGAATTAAACTTGTAATTGTCTGGTATTTAGATAGAAGTGTCAACAATAAAAGTATTTTTAGTGCTTTTATGAGAGTGCTGTGGAACGGAACGTTATGTGCAATGGAAATATCGAAATTTTGCTTCGAAGATTACATTTAAGAGTTAGTAATTATAAGTTTATTTATATATAATCTTAGCTTTAGGAGAAGGATATAATGGAAGAAAGATTATCATGGATTATTGATCGGAACAAGAATGCTTGTGGAGATGAAAAAGAGTGGAAAGAAAATCGGGACTTTGTTCATTCACTTGGACTAAAATGTGATTGCGTTGGTTGGTGTAATTACGACTTGGAGTCTAATGATGCCGATGGAGTATTAGATAGAATGGATAAATATAAAGAAGAGAATCGGTGTTATTTACGAGGATACTATAGGAGAACCTATCCATCGCAGGACAGTGAATGGTATACATTACACCTAAAATATATACAAAGCGAATATGAAGAAAATGAAGAAGAAATTCGGGCCTACAAGGTGCCCAAAAATGTACATTGTATATATGAAAATCATAAAAGTTATTTGGCTTTGGTTTCAGATGAATTTCGAAAGATATGCATTGAACAGCAGTTTTCAGGGGTCAAGTTTAAATGGATGAAAGATATTGGAAAATATAAATCAGATCAATATTTTAGTATGTATCTCACTAATAAGGTACCATATTTTTATTCTTTGAATAATCTATCAGTGGCTGATCCAGAAGGTAGAATGAGATTATGCAAATTAGGGGGAAAGTTACCTAGATTAGTAAATATGTTTTATGATTTAGATATAGATATGTCAGTTTGTATTAAGAAAGCTGATTTGCCTAATACGGATTTTTCTTATTATAACTATGATACATACAGTTATGTTGAAACGGATGTTTTGATCAGAAAGAGAGTTGCAGAAATATTACTTCAGAGACGAGTAATTTCAAGATCTGATTTAAGGGCGATAAATATAATTGATGAAATTCCATCTGAATATGAGAACTACACAAGTCAGGAACTTAAACCAATTAGTGAAGAAGATATGGAAGATAGCATTAAGGGCTACAATGAGTTTCTTAAAATACCAAAAGAAGAGCGTGCGATAAGTGAAAAGATGGCACTTCTGTTACTTCGCAAGCAAAAGAGAGCGGAAAAGGAGTATTTTAATAAGAGCCTTTCGAAAAGAAATTGTGAAAAACTAGTGGGAACTATTTACGAGACAATGATTCCATACTATAAAGTATGTGATGGAGGGGTGCTTTCAGACGAGTACACATTACTATCATATAAAGAGAGTATTGACGAAACAGAAGAATTCAAAGAGGAAGTTAAGTTGGAAGAATGGTTAGTGCCAACAGAAGGGGTTTTAATTGCTAAGTGTGCAGATGGTGATGCAGTAGTATTAACCTATGGAAAACGAGTAGAAAGAATTTCACATGAGGATTACGAGATAACAGAAGTATGGGATAATGTAGAAAATTTTATTTACGATGCATTTTAGAATAAGAATAATATAAAGTAAGTAACTGGATTTGATAATTACAATTCAAATTATAAATATGCTGCAATCAATACTTGGTATATAATACCTTGTTGAATTATGCTTGTGCCATAGTTGCCACTGCACATAACAAAATACTCCAGTTCGCTTTGCATGAAAAGACTGCAAAGCACACCTGCGACCCTAAGCTGCGTCGCGCTAAGGGTCTCGGCGTCTGGAGTACGAAACGTTATACGAAATAGGAGGTAGAAAATGATAGAAATAAAAACAATCAATATCGTTCTATTGATAGCGATATTATTAAGTTTATATACACTCATATTTCAATATAGAACAAAAAATAAAGTAATAGTTAAAGCAAAATTAATAAATATAGAGATATCAAATAATAAACCTAGAATAATAATTATAATAATTTGTTCATTAATGTTATTTTCTTCAATCATGCTAATGTTATATTCTAGCTTAGAAGAATTTCATAGTACCAAATCATTTCGAGAGGAATATGCTATAAGTTTTGGTGAATTAATTAATGATCGCAAAATTGAGCAATTAGTGGCTAAACTTGGGGGAGATCAAAAGGAATGGGGGGAATGGTCTTTAAAAACAATTAGACGATCTAAAATTACGTTAATTTATGTTATTAATATAGTCTGTTTTATAGTATTGTTTCTTAAGATTGGATCAATCAGAGTCGAAAATCATGGAATCAGAAGATTTATATTTTTAACACATTGGAATAAATATACAGACTATTTTTGGAAGGATAACGAAATCACTTTTCTATATCCTGAAAACAATGCATTCATTAAGTTAAGAATAGACTATAAAGAAAAAGATATTTTAGACAAATATTTAAGTGAGAAAACAAATTTTATAGGAAAATAAGAATTGAATTATAAATCCAATGATAGCTGGAGTAGGTCGTGCTCAAAGTGTAGTGGCTAAACTCCGTATAACAAAATGCTGCCGTTCGCCTTGGCTAAAGATTCCTTTGAAGGAAGAATAGTAAATTAGTCAAGAGTATCGTTCAAGCTAAGAAAATCATAATACAACGCCAATGCACATTCCTTCACCAAGCGCGTGGCGCTAAGGTTCGGGAACGTCGGCAACATGAAACGTTAGTAGAAATCTAAATATAGTGAAGTGATTATTCATATAGGGAATATTAAAGTAAAACTCAAATAATAAATATTGTAAAAATAGGGGGGAACCAAAATGAATGGTATTAATAGTATTAAACAAGAAGAATTTTTTAATAAATATCCTAATTTAGAAACTGATAGGTTTATTTTAACAGAATTAACTGACGTGTACTTATCCAATATAATAGAAGTGATGTTAGATAAAGAAACAATGGAATATTCAGGGATGATAATTATAAATGCAGAAAAACAAGCTAAAATGTTTTTAGGAAAAGTAAATGATATGTATAAAGATAAAAAAGGTATAAGATGGGCTATCACGTGTAAGGGCACTGGAAAATATGTAGGAGATATAGGTCTTTATAATATTGATATTTATTCCAATCGTACAGAAATAGGGTATACTCTCTCTAAACAGTATTGGAGACAAGGTGTAGCAACCGAGTGTATTGATAGATTAACAGAATTTGCTTTCAATGAATTTGGTATGAATAAGATAATTTTAATGATAGATGACAGAAACAAAAAATCAATAAATTTAGCTAAAAAACTTAGGTTTAATTATGATGGAATTTTAAGAGAAGAATACTATCTGAAAGATAGTGACGAATATATAAGTATGAATATATTCTCAAAATTAAAAAGAGAATATTAAAAATAGTGTGCAATACATAAAATCAAATATGAAATAAGTGGACTTCTACTAACAATGAATTTTTATTCGCCTTGGCTAATGCGATGTTTTTTATAACAATATGCAAAAATATAATTATTAATCTAATTATAGGTCAATAATTGATGCTGCCAAGGCACACCTGCGAAGCCAAGTGCAGTCGCTCTAGGCTTCTCGGCGTTAAAAATTTGAGACGTTATATGAAATTTTAGATTAACAGAGTGATAGCTTAAAAGTTTTTTGATTATTTTTTAGAGACGCAATTGTAAGTTATGACGAAGTACTTATTATTTATATTTTGTACGTATAACGTACACGAATGGAGGAATAAACTTGGTTGAACTTTGGGATATATTAGATAAAAACGGTAATGTAACAGGACGTGTTCACGAGCGTGGTAAGCCCATGAACAAAGGCGAATTTCACCTTGAGGTTTATGTTTGGATTGAGAACGACAACGGTCAATACCTTATATCGCAAAGGTCGCCGAACAAGACGTTCCCGAATATGTGGGAATGTACGGGCGGAAATGCGGTTGCGGGCCATGATAGCTTGACTACGGCATTGAAAGAAGCAAAAGAAGAATTAGGTATTATTCTTGAGCCGCAGAACGGACGAATGATTAAACATCACTTACCGTGTAGCGACGTTGAATGTCGCGGTTTGGCTGATGTTTGGTTATTTCAGCAAAATGTAGACATTTCAACCGTAATTCTTGCTCCTGATGAAACCTGCAATGCAATGTGGGCAAGCCGTGATGAAATTAACCGTATGATTGACGAGGGAACATTCACAACATGGGAACAATATACATACATTGACGAATTGTTTGAGGAAATTAAAATGGATTGATGGATTGCACACAGTATAAGCATTTTTAGTACCAAACTACTACACAACATTCATTTATTGAAAATAAATGAAAAGAGATTTTCGAGGGATAGTAATACGCCTATAGATAGTAAAAGACCTAAAACTCCAGATAACAAGATGTTCAAGTTCGCTTTGCATGAAAAGACTGCAAAGCACATCCGCCAGCTAACCGAGACGGAATTTATAAAAACTAACATAAGAGCTATGTAAGCTTTTATAAATTCCTGTAGCGATGGCAGACGTCTTGAACAAGAAACGTTATGTGAAATCTCTGTTCAAATGAAAGTAAATAGTTTAAGAGGAGGAGATAGTATGCTTAGCATATGGGAAGACCCTAGAGAAGAAACATATTCATTATTGATTGATTATTCTATGGAGAAATGCGACTATTTCACTTTAAAGGTTTCAGAACAATTAGATTTGCACATTGAAGGTAAAGAAGTCTTAGATCAATTACAGAGTTCATTAATTAAAAGCGAAAGAGAAGAATTTGGATTAGATGAGAAACAAGTTACAACTACTTATTATTATAGATGTGGAAAAGATTCAGCTTTAGTTTTAAAGAATTCAGCGAATACATTATTTTCTTGGGTTCAACCTAGACTTCCTGAGGATTTATGTTTTTATACTAATATGGATAATTGCTGGCTTCTTACAGTAACTCATGAAAGAATAGGGGAATTTAATGTAAGTGATGAGGAAACGCAGGCAATAATGAGGAGTATAAAAAATTTAAGTTTGATAGGTGAGTTTAACAATACTACAGAAGCTTTAATTAGGGATTCAAAACGCTGGCAAACTGAAAGCTTAAATATAACCGATAATGACCTAGCGTATCTTCCAGAAGCATTTGGAGAACTGATTAATTTAAAGTCATTAAGAATAACAGGAGATAGATTTAAAGAGTTACCTAATTGTATTGGTAACCTAACAAATCTAGAAGAAATATCAATTTTATCATATGATTTTTACAAATTACCTCAGCAAATTGGGGAACTGAATAAATTAAAGAAATTAATGATTTGGGGTTCATATTGTTCAGCAGAGGAACTGGCTGAAAATAATTTTGAAATTACACCAAGAAGGTGCCCACTAAAAACCTTGCCAAACGAAATTGGAAATCTCAAAAAAATGGAGTTCCTCGAGATAAGTTCTACGTCATTAGAAGAAGTTCCTCATGAGATTGGATTGCTAAAATGTCTACGATGGCTTCAAATAGACTATGCAAAGCTTAAAGTTATTCCTAATGAAATTAATAACCTGGAAAAATTGGAGCTGTTATGTATTGGTGATAATCAAATTGAATTCTTGCCGGAAGAGATAGGGTTTTTAACCAATCTCAGCGGTCTTACTATTAAGAATAATAAAATTAAAAGTTTTCCGAGCAGTATATCTAATCTCAGAAATTTAAAATATATTGACATTGAAAATAATCCTATTGTTGATGATGAATACGAAATTAATAAGCTAGAAAACATTCCTGCATTTGAAACTATATATATTTAATTAAGGAATAAATCCGGGGGAAATAATGACTTCACATAACTCATAGTGGTGTATCTGATGTTGAGCTTCTCTATACAAAAAACCAGAGTATATTAATAACTCTGGTTTCATTCTTCGCTTGCTCAATTTCAGATACACCTTGTTGGACGATGCCGCTTACCTTGCACTATACTATGGGGATTGAATAAAATTTCCCCTCGTATTTTAGCCTAACGGCTGTTTATCTTTGGAGGTTTAATGTTTAAAATTTTATAAAAAACAGATAATTATTGAGAAAATGATACAAATAGATATAGTTTCCCCCTCCCCAATTAAGAGGCAATTAAAATATTCAGTTACAAGAATAAAAAGGTGGTGAACCGTTTTTAGGAAGCATTTCTGATTTAGTTATCATTTTACCGCTACCGCAACAAGGACAAACAGTGATATCTATACCTTTTATTTTAAGCATAAATTCATATGCATTTAATTTTTGGTTTTGAGTAAAAGTCTCAATATATTTTTTATTCATAATAGTAGCAAGTAGTTTTTTGCATAAAGCTATTTTTTCTTTTCTATTTCTATTACTTAAAAATCCGTAATGACGGATCTTAACAAATTTATTAGGAAGAATGTGAAGAAGAAATCTTCTAATAAATTCTTCAGCAGTAACAGTCATAAGTTTATTTTTATTATTGTCTTTATAATCCCTCCATTTAAAAGTGACCTTATCATTATCCATACTAACAATTCTATTGTTAGAAATGGCTACTCTATGGGTATACCGTCCCAAATATTCGATGACATGTTGAGGTTTTTTAAATGTTGGTTTACTAAAAACTACCCACTTTAAACTTAACAATTTTCCTATCCAATCTTGAAAAATATATTTTTGGCTTAGATTCGTAACTTCACCTACAAAATTAAGCTTATCTTTGTAGTAGGCTTTTTTAGAAGCTTAATAAAGTTTCTCTTAAAATTAGAAGACAGTACTTTAACATGAATTAAGAATTTCTTTTTTGAACTAATCCACTTATTAGTTCCATCAGATAATCCTCCACCAGGAACAATACAATGAATATGAGGATGATGCATAAGATTTTGTCCCCAAGTATGAAGGAGCGCAATAAATCCAAGCTTGGCACCTATATGTCCTTTATCTTTTCCAAGATCTATAAGAGTTTTGGATACTGCTTTAAAAAGAATGTCATACATAACTTTAGGATTTCTAATAGTTAAAACATTAAGCTCTTCAGGGATAGTAAAAACAACATGAAAATACTGAACCGGTAAAAGTTCTATTTTCCTATCTTCAATCCATCGCTCACGGGTAAGTGTTTGGCATTTAGGACAATGTCTATTTCTACAAGAATTATATGAGATTCTAATATTTCCGCAAGAATCACATTCCTCAATATGTCCTCCAAGTGCAGAAGTTCTACAAGTTTCAATAGAGTGCATAGCTTTTAGTTGGTGTAGCGGAAGCTTATGCGAAGCATGCCATACCTTTCAAATATATTCTGAATCTCAATCATCATAGTCCTCCATCAATGAGTCCAGAGGACTTTTCACATTTAAAACATCCATTCTTCTTAGGTGAAGATATATACTTGTAGTTTGAATAC
>JAJYBA010000152.1 GCA_021779235.1 Bacillota bacterium | reverse complement strand
TTAAATATTATTTTTGATACGGATATTGAAGAAAAGGTTATTGCCTGTGACCCGGTAAAGATAGAGAGAATAGTATTAAATCTTATTTCAAATGCCATAAAATTTTCAACTAAAGGTGAGGAAATATTTGTAGAGATTAAAGATAAGACTGAGTTTGTTGAAATATCAGTAAAAGATAATGGGGTTGGTATTGAAAAAAAATACTTGAATACCATATTTGATAGATTCATGCAGGTAGACAAATCTTTATCGAGGAATGCGGAAGGTACTGGCATTGGATTAAGCTTGGTAAAATCTATTGTAGAGTTACATGGTGGTAGTATATCGGTTGAAAGTGAATATGGGAAAGGAAGTAAGTTTGTCGTACTTCTTCCTGCAAAAGAAGTAATGCAACAAAACTTATTATTTACTAAAAATATGAGAAATAGAAATGAAAGTTTGCAAGTAGAATTTTCAGATGTCTATTCATAAACTATCTCATAGTTATTTAAGAACACAAAAGTATCCTGAGATTATTGTAAGTTTGTTTCATGGGACTGAGTTTTAAAATTCATATCTCATTTTTAAAAGGTGACAGGTACATTGCAGAGAATGATAGTGACGCAGAAATCCTGTAATTCTTCGATATATAGACTAAATCAATAATATGGTATAAAATATAAATATAACCAATTACAACATAAAAGGGGGCTTTAAAATGGGGAAGATTTTAAAGGATAGAAAAGATGTAGAGCAATCACTTACTTGGGATTTATCTGCTATTTATTCAACAGAGGAACAGTATAATTTAGCTGTAAAAGAGCTTCAAGGGCTTACTTTTGAGATGGAAAAAAATTATAAAGGAAGGCTGAATACAGCAAGCAATATAAATCAATGTTTGGATAAAGTGAGAGAGATATCTAAGCTCATGTACCTTACAGGGTCTTACGCAGAGCTTGCAGTTTCAGTGGATCATACTAATAATGAAAATCAGGATAGATTAATGAACTTTATGAATATATCATCGGACATAGGTAGTAGAATAAGTTTTGTAGACAGTGAGATTATACAAGTAGATGAAAGAATTATTGAGGATGCAATAAGTGAGTCAAAGGAAAATAGCAATTATTTAAAGGATATAAAAAGAAATAAGCCACATGCACTTCATCCAGAAGTAGAAAGAGTATTAGCTGCTTTATCGGGAACCTTAGAAGCTCCTTATAGCATTTATGAACGAGCTAAGCTTGCAGATATGAATTTTAATAACTTTACTGTAGACGGAGTAGAGCATCCACTTAGTTTTGGACTTTTTGAAGATGAATGGGAATATGAAAATAATACAAAGGTCCGTAGAGCTGCATTTGAAGCTTTCTCTTCTAAATTAAGGGAATATCAGCATACTGTAGCAGCTGCTTATCAAACTCAAGTGCAAAAGGAAAAAACCATGGCAACCCTTAGAGGGTTTGATTCTGTTATAGACAGTTTGTTATTCTCTCAAAAGGTAGATAGGGAGTTATATAACAGGCAAATAGACTTAATTATGGAGAGGTTAGCACCTCACATGAGAAAGTATGCAAGGCTTCTTCAGAAATTACATAAAATAGAGGAAATGACCTTTGCGGATTTAAAGATTGGAGTTGATCCAGGCTACGAGCCTAATATATCAGTAGAGGGGTCTAAGAAGTATATTGAGGAGGCCTTATCTATCCTGGGTGAAGATTACCTTAAGATGATTAAAAGAGCCTATGATGAAAGGTGGATTGACTTTGCACAAAATAAGGGAAAATCTACAGGAGCCTTCTGTGCTAGCCCTTATGGAAGTCATTCTTTCATTTTAATTTCTTGGGCTGAAAAAATGGCAGAAGTCTTTGTACTAGCACATGAGCTTGGGCATGCAGGACATTTCACTTTATGTAATGAAAGCCAAAATATATTTGATACAGAGGTGTCAACATATTTCGTAGAAGCACCATCTACAATGAATGAGATGCTTATGGCGAATTATCTTATGAAAGTTAATGATGATCCAAGGTTTAAGAGATGGGTTTTATCCTCATTGATAGGGCATACCTATTATCATAATTTTGTAACACACCTTTTAGAGGCAGCGTATCAAAGAGAAGTGTATAAGATAATCGATAAAGGCGGAAGCGTTCAGGCTACAAAGCTTAATGAAATAAAAAGAAGTGTACTTGAAAAGTTCTGGGGAGAGGATGTAAAAATAATTGATGGAGCAGAACTTACTTGGATGAGACAGCCTCATTATTACATGGGACTTTATCCTTATACTTACAGTGCAGGACTTACCATTGCAACAGAAGTTAGCAAGAGGATTTTAAGTGAAGGACAGCCTGCTATAGATGATTGGAGAGAGGTACTTAAAGCAGGCTCAACTAAAACACCAGTAGAACTTGCGAAAATGGCTGGAGTAGACATAACCACAGAAAAACCACTGCTTGATACTATAGAGCATATTGGTAATATAATTGATGAGATAATAAAGCTTACTGAGGAAATAGAAGGGTAAATCATTATGACCAAACTATTCATCTTCTACGAAGCTACAATATTAAAGACTTTAGAAGGACATTTAGACTCCACTTAAATAGAAGTGGGGATCTAAATGTCCTTTTGTATTGCGAAATAGGCCTATGACATCTCCAAGGATTTCGAATTTAAATCGTGCTTTCTTTGAAACGCTAAACGATTCTAAAAATGTATAGAATATAAAATGTATGATTACTAAGACTATTACAAATAATTAAATGAATTATTTTATTCACAAAGTTGAAAAAAATCGTTTTTTGTCGAAAGTATGTTATAATTAAATTCATAAAATTTTAAAGGAGGTACATGTTATGGATAAAAAATTGTCAAAAAATGCATATGGTGGAGTACATGGTAAAGACTATGTTCCTTACGTTTCCAGTGGTTCTAAGTCTGGCGGAAACATTGCAGTATTAATTATTGGTATTATTTTAGCTGTTTTATTCGCAGCGTCAACTGCCTATTCAGGTATGAAATCAGGGCTTACAGTTGCTGCTGGTATACCTGGTTCAATAATAGGTTCAGCATTTATAGCTGCCTTTGCTAAGCAAAAAGGTATCCTTGGTAAAAACTTAGTTCAAGGTATGGCAAGCGGTGGAGAATCTGTTGCTAGTGGTATAATATTCGTTTTACCAGCAATTCTTTTAATAGGTGCTAAAGTTACTTTTCTTGAAGGCCTTGCTGTTGGTGTAGGTGGAGTTTTATTCGGTATAGGAATAGCTTCCCTAGTTTACAATTACTTATTAGTTGAAGAACATGGTAAATTAATGTACCCTGAGTCAATGGCTATATCTGAAACGCTTGTTGCTTCAGAAGGTGCTGGAGAATCAATGAAGTACATGGGAATTGGATTTGGAATAAGTGGTATTATAACAGTTATAACTGGTTCATTTTTAAATGTAACTAACAACGTTGTAAGCTATATAAACGAATCTTTCTACAAGTGGAAATTTGAAATTGAAGTTAACCCTCTATTATTGGGTATAGGATTCATAGTTGGTTTAGACATTTCTTTAACTATGTTTGCCGGTTCTATATTAGCTAACTTCGGTATTATGCCTTTAATAGGTTACTTCTCTTCTTTTGCAAAAGATGGTGTAACTGTATGGAATAATCCGAGTGTTGCTATAAATGCAATGCAAGTTAAAAATATCGCTGGTAGTTATGTAAAATACATCGGCGCTGGTATGATGCTTTCTGGTGGTTTAATAGGTGCTATAAAGCTTATACCTACTATAATTGCTTCTATAAAAGAAACTCTTAATGCTAAAACTTCAAATGGTTCAGGTAAATCCTCTTCTGCCAACTTAATATTAATTGGTGGTGTAATAGTAGGTTTTATTGCAGGCTTTATGGTATCTGGTGGTAATATATTAATGGCAATAGCTGCTTCTATTTTATCATTATTCTTATCATTACTATTTGTTATAGTTTCTGGTCGTTTAACTGGTACTATAGGAACTTCAAACCTTCCTGTATCTGGTATGACTATAGCTTCTTTAGTTTTAGTAACATTATTATTTGTTATAATGGGATGGAAAAATCCTGCAAATAACAGATCTTTACTTTTATTTGGTACATTTATAGTTACTGCTATATCTATAGCTGGTGGTTA